>JBHIER010000118.1:0-8514 GCA_046760705.1 bacterium | reverse complement strand
AATTAAAGTGAAAGGAGGTGATATCGTGAAACTGATGACTGAGCAAAATCTGAGGGCGGCCTTTGCCGGAGAGAGCCAGGCCCACATGCGGTATTTGATTTTCGCCGACAAGGCGGAAGAGGAGGGGAAAGGGAACGTGGCCCGGCTCTTTCGGGCCATAGCCTTCGCCGAGCAAGTTCATGCTACCAACCATTTCAAAACATTGGGTGACTTCGCCGAAACCCCGGCTAATTTGCAGGCAGCCATAGAGGGAGAGACCTTTGAAGTGGAGGAGATGTATCCGGCCTACGATGCAGTGGCCAAACTACAGGGGGAGAAAGGTGCTGAGAGGAGTATCTACGGAGCCCTGGAGGCTGAGAAGATCCACGCGGCCATGTACCAGAAGGCCAAGCAGGCGGTTGAGGCTGGGGAGGATGTGACGCTTGGGCGATGTGCATATCTGTGAGGTATGCGGCTACACGGTCGAGGGCGATGCTCCTAACAGGTGTCCTATCTGTAATGCGCCTGAGGAGAAGTTCAGGAAATTCTGAGCACCTGGGAGAAAGGAGGCTATTGATGCTGGAAGACGTGGCCAAAAGGGTTGAGGACCTATCCGCCGTGGCCTCGGTCTTTATGCAGTCGCAGGTCATTCTGGTGGCCAATGAGTACGATCTCTTCACCAAGATTGATGGTCGCAGTCTGACCGTGGATGAGGTGGCGGCCACGTTGCAAACCGATCCGAGGCCCACGCGGATGCTTCTGGATGTCTTGGCCGGAATGGGGTACCTGGAGAAGAGCGATAACACCTACAGAAATTCTGAGGTGTCAAAGGAGCTATTGGTGGCCGGATCTCCCTACTATCAGGGGGATAGTCTCCGCCATCGGTACCGACTGTGGTTCAGTTGGTCCACCCTGCGGGAGGTCATGAGGACTGGATTACCCGCCGACGATTTGACCATTGCTTTTAAAGAGCCGGAGGCGCAGACGACTCGCCATTTCATTCTGGCCATGGCCAACAGCGCGCTGATCAGTGTTGAGCAGGTGTTGGAGAAACTCGATTTGACCGGTGTGACCACGCTCTTGGACTTGGGTGGTGGACCGGGCTCCTATGCCATCGCCTTTGCCAAAAAATACCCTCAGTTGCGGGCAACCGTCTTTGATCTGCCAGATCCGTGTTCTATTGCCCAGGAGCAGATTGAACGGGCAAAAGTGGCCCATCGGGTGACCACGCACGCCGGGGATTTTTTGAAAGACGACATCGGCCGTGGATACGATATGGTGTTTCTCTCCAACATTATTCACAGCCACTCCCCTGATGACATCCAGCTTCTGTTGAGCAAATGTTTCCACGCCCTCAATCCGGGCGGCCGCATTGTCGTCAAGGACTTTCTCACCGATGATGATCGATCCGGACCGCTCTTTACATTGCTCTTCGCCATCAACATGCTGGTCAACACCCAGGCGGGAGATACGTATACCTTTACACAAGTGGAGGGTTGGTTGAAGGAGGCGGGTTTCGGGAATTTGAGGCAAATTCAACTGACCGAGCAGGCCTGGATGGTGGAAGCGGCGAAGGCGGAGCCTTTATGAGGCCATCTGCACCGTCCCCAGAGCCGCACAGGAGAGTTTTCCAGAGAAGCCACGTTTTTGACTTACGTCAAAGGCTGATTCTTTTTCTGAGGGTATATTTCGTGACAGAAAGGAGGTGAATGGATTGTGGCCTACATGATCACGGAGGATTGTACCAGTTGCGGCGTGTGCGAGCCGGAGTGTCCCAACGACGCCATCAGCGAAGGTGACGAGATATATGTTGTCGATCCTGACCGCTGCAACGAGTGCGTCGGATTCTTCGACAGTTCGCAGTGCGCGGAGGTCTGTCCTGTGGACGCCTGCGTCCCCGATCCTGACCATGAGGAGACAGAAGAGGAACTGCGGGAGAAGAAGAAAAGGCTGCATGGTGAGTGACACACAGTGGACGGTGTTCTAAAGGCAAATCTAAAAGTGGAGGAGATTGGGCCATGAAAGTCTTGGTGCTCTATTACAGCATGTACGGCCACGTTTTTAAGCTGGCTCAGGCTGTGGCTGAGGGGGTGAGGGCTGTAGATGGGGTTGAAGGTGTGCTGAAGCAGGTGCCTGACTTGCTGCCTCAAGAGGTGGTTGAAAAGACTCCGGGCGTCAAAGAGGCGAAGGAGGCTCAGAGGGACGTGGAGGTGGCCAGGCCTGAGGAGCTGGGAGACTATGAGGCTATTGTTCTCGGTTCGCCCACGCGCTATGGGAACATGTGCGCCCAGGTGGAGAATTTTATTGACCAGACCGGGCCGCTCTGGGCCAAGGGGGCCCTCATCGGCAAGGTGGGAGGTGTATTCACCAGCACGGCATCGCTGCATGGTGGCCAGGAGACGACGCTCTTCTCCATGTTTAAGCCGCTCCTGCATCACGGCATGATTGTGGTCGGGATACCCTACTCTGAGCAGCGGCTCCTAACGACCACTGGAGGAGGGACGCCCTACGGTGCGTCCACGGTGGCTGGGATGGAAGGGGAGAAAGAGCCTTCGGCGGACGAGTTGGCTATGGCCAAAACTTTGGGGCAGCGGGTGGCCCAGGTGGCCAAGGAACTGGGGGCCGGACGAGAGGTTGTGCAAAAGTAAGGGAGGTTTAAAATGGCTGATCAAGTTCAATCAAAAGTCGGAGATAAAGCCCCTGATTTCACCCTGCTCAGCCACTTGGGAGACAGTGTGAGTCTCAATGAGTATCGGGATCAAAAGAACGTCGTTCTTGCCTTTCATCCCTTGGCCTGGACGTCGGTCTGACAATCGGAGATGCAGGCCTTCGAGAAGAATATTGCTGAGTTCGAAGGCTTAAATACTCAGGTTCTGAGTATCAGCGTTGACAGTCAGCCCAGCAAAACCGCTTGGGCGGAATCGATAGGGGTCAAGTCCTATCCGTTGCTCAGTGATTTCTGGCCCCACGGTGACGTGGCCCAGCGCTACGGTGTGCTGAGAGAGGAGGGCTTCAGCGAGCGGGCTATTTTTGTTATTGATAAAAGGGGTATTATTCGTTATATTAAAATTTACCCCATAGGAGAGACTCCCGACGTACAAGCCATTCTAACCGAGCTGAAAAAGATTGAGCAACGCTAATGGCTTCAAAGTTGGGAAAAGCTTAACAAGCAAAGGAGGTGAGACGAATGAGCCAAGACCTGTTTAAAGGGATCAATCGGGTCAAGGACCCGGCCAATCCCACCGATCTTGAGAAGAAGCATGTGCCCACCATCGAGGCGCCAGATACGGTAAGGAGGGGAGAGCCCTTTGAGGTAAAAGTCACGGTGGGCAAAGAGTTGTCCCACCCCGATGAGGGAGGACACCACATCCAGTGGCTTGAGTTGTTCGCCGGGGAGGCATTTCTCTCGCGGGTGGATTTCACCCCCACTGTGAGCACCAGCCCGGTCTGTCTAACTCTCAAACTCTTTGAGGATACGACTCTCAGGGCCATCGCCAGGTGCAACCTGCATGGCATGTGGGAGTCAGAAAAAGCGGTTCAAGTCACCAGTTGACCTTAAAGGTCAAAGAGGAGGTCGAGATGGATAAGGAGAAGATCGTTGAGGGATTGAACAGGGCATTGGAGCGAGAACTGTCCGTTATAACCCAGTATTTTTGGCATCACGTTATGGCCAAAGGCATAGAGAGCCAGGCGGTGAAGGGTATTTTTAAGGGGATATCGATCACCGAGATGAAGCATGCCGAGATGTTGGCCGAGCGGATCGACTTTCTGGGTGGGACTCCGACCACGAAACCGCGGGAGATCAAAGTCGGCGGCGATTTGAAGAGCATGATCGCCGCTGATGTCAAGGCCGAGGAAGAGGCCGTCGATCTGTACAAGGAGTTGATCGAAACGTGCAAGGAGGACATTGTGACGCGGCGGATGTTGGAGGGGATTTTGGCAGACGAGGAGGAACATCTGAGCCAGTTTTCATCGCTGTTGGAATAGAGGACGACCGGAAAGAGAGATACAGAAAGGAGCTCCTGGATTTCTCAGCCGTTCAATTCGGAGGCTCCTTCCTGCTCTTTTAAAGTGAGTCTTTTATACGCGCAACAAAACAGGGTTTTCGAAACTGAAAAAAAGTACCTTTCTGGGTGTTTTGATATACAGTGGAGTATCGCACAGAACGGGACTCTCTGGGAGAAAGGAACGTCCCGGCTGATGCCTATTATGGCATTCAGACCTTGAGAGCCACTGAGAATTTCCCGGTCAGTGGGAGATGCATGCATCCGCAATTTATCCGGGCCTATCTGATGATCAAAAAGGCCTGCGCCACCACTCACATGGAACTGGGGAGTCTGGACACAGAGAGGGGCAGGGCCATCCTCCAGGCTTGTGATGAAGCGCTGGCCGGGAGATTTGCTGATCAGTGGATGGTGGACGTTTATCAGGCCGGGGCCGGCACCTCTTTCAACATGAATGTGAACGAGGTGCTGGCCAACCGGGCTCTGGAGATTTTGGGCCGGGAGCGGGGCAATTATGGATACCTTTCCCCTAACGACCACGTCAACCTCGCCCAGTCCACCAACGACACCTTCCCCACGGCTATGCATATATCGACCCTCTTCATGGTCGAAGAACTGGTTGGAGTCTTGGACGATCTGGCCTCGGCTTTAGAGGCAAAAGGGAAGGAGTTTGCCGCGGTCATAAAATCTGCCAGAACCCACCTTCAGGACGCTGTCCCCATCACCCTTGGTCAGGAGTTTTTAGCCTACGGGGCAGCCATTGGACGAGCCAGGGATCAGATTGTGGAGAGAAGTAAGCTCTTGGAGGAGGTGGCACTCGGTGGGACAGCCGCAGGCACAGGCGTAAACGCTCCACCTTTGTATAGAGCGACTGTAATCCGAAATCTGGGGTACATTTCAGGGCTTACATTGAGCGCGGCATCGGATTCAAGAGCGGCAATGCAGAGCTTTTTGCCCACAGCCGCCGTCTCCAGTGGACTCAAAGAGCTCGCTCTGGAGCTGATAAGGGTGGCCAACGACCTGCGGCTTCTCAGTTCCGGGCCCAGGACGGGTCTGGCCGAAATTGGCCTGCCGCCGGTTCAGCCGGGTTCATCCATGATGCCCGGCAAGGTGAATCCGGTCATGGCCGAGTGTCTCGACATGATCGCCTATCAGGTGGTGGGCAATGACCTGACCATCTCCATGGCCGTTCAGGCGGGTCAGCTCGATTTCAACGTCATGATGCCGGTGATGATTCACAACCTTTTGGAATCAATAGAGATTCTCAAAAATTTTTTGCCGGTGTTTATTGAAAAATGTGTCCGCGGTATAAGCGCTGACACCAAACGCTGCCGTGGCTTTTTCGAGCAGAGCATTGCTCTGGCGACCCTGTTGAGCCCTCGGATTGGGTATCTGAAGGCGGCCGAGCTGGCCAAAGAGGCCGAAGGAAGGGGAACATCGGTTGTAGACGTCGTTTTGGAAAAGGGAATTTTGAGCAGAGAGGAGTTGGAAAAGATTCTGGACCCCGAGGTTGTTACCGGTCAACGTCCAATTTCCAGAAATTCCGAGACGAAGGGGGTAGTGTGAAGGCCCGAGCCCGATGCGTCGGGAGATCAGGATGTGGGATGAGATATGGAACCCAACGTCGCCATTGCCTTGCTGCTGACGGCCGCCGCAGGCCTTTCGACCACTATCGGAAGTGGGCTCGGCCTGGTAGTGCGGAAGCCCGGACCGCGTTTGATGAGCGCCACATTAGGCTTTTCCGCTGGGGTGATGATCCTGGTCTCCTTTGTCGAGCTGCTCCAGGGGTCCATCGAATCGATCGGATTTCTGTCCGCCCACGCGGGGTTCTTTCTGGGGATGGCGAGCTTCTTTCTGATAGATTTTCTTGTTCCCCACGACTACATCGGTCAGCACGAGGGCCATAAAGGCAGGCTGATGCGGACCGGGCTGCTGGTTGCTCTGGGAATAGGGATTCACAACCTTCCCGAAGGCATGGCCACCTTTGCCGGCGCGCTCAAGGACGTGCGCCTTGGAATGGCCATCGCGGTGGCCATTGCCCTCCACAACATCCCCGAAGGGCTGGCGGTATACGCCCCAGTCTATGCCGCTACTGGCAACCGAAGGAAAGCATTCCTCTGGTCGTTTCTGTCCGGTGTGAGTGAACCCGTGGGCGCCGCATTGGCCGCACTTATTCTGTGGCCTTTCTTGACGCCGACCCTCTTGGGTTGGGTTCTTGCGTCTGTTGCCGGCATCATGGTCTCCATCTCGCTGGACGAACTTGTCCCAGCCTCGCGGGCCTTCGGTAGGGAACACCTTCCTATTGTGGGTGTCGTAGCAGGAATGGCAATCATGGCCCTGAGCCTCTGGCTGTTGAAATGAACGAAATCCTGCTTTTTTTGTGGAACGTTTTATCCCAAATTATGCGCCACAGAGTCACTCCGTAATGCTTCGCAACGGGGCAGGCAGAGACACAGAGAATTAATATTAACAATACCTTAACTTACATGGATCTATTCACTTGAAGGTGAAATGTGGCAAGAGAAATTCCGAATCTATCTTAAATAAAATCAACTCTGTGTCCTCCGTGCCTCTGTGGCCAATGGATATTCTCGGTTTATAACCCTAGGGAGGTGAGACAATGGCTGTTCTTTTTTCCGCCCGTGAAATTGTTGAAGCCGCAATTGAGAAGGAAAGGAAGAGAAGGGGATTTTACTCCACTGTGTCCGAATTGAGCCAGGGCGACGACACAAGGGGTCTTTTTCAATTTCTCGCCGAAGAGGAGATGAGGCACATAGAGACCTTTTCGAAGATCCGGGATAGACTGCCCGAGGAGTCTCACTCTCCGTGGTACACCGAGGAGATGCAGGCGTACATGGATGGGGTAATTGACGGTCGCCTCTATGCCGGGATCGACACCACAGAGTTTGTCCAGAGAGCCATTGACGACAAAGAGGTCTTTCGGCTGGCCATCGGTTTTGAGAAGGACTCCATCCTCTATTTCAGAGAATTTAGGCCCTATGTCTCCGAGTCGGATCAGAAGGTTGTCGCGGAACTGATCGAACAGGAGAAGGGCCACATCAGAAAATTGGCAGAATTGAAGAAGCGCCTGGCTCAATAATGTGAATCTTTTGAGGGGGGTGACAATGGAAGACGTTCTTGGCAGTCAGAGGGAGATATTGGAATATGCCCTCAAGTTTGAACAGGACGGGTACGATTTTTACTGCAGTGCCAGTGAAAAGGTGTCCAATCCTCTGGGAAAGAAGATGCTACAGTGGCTGGCCAGAGAGGAGACCGAACATAAGAAGAAGCTGAAGAGTGCCTATGAAAAGATGAAGGCTGAGGGGAAATGGGGTGAATCAGCCCCGGGAACAGAAGAGCGGGATACATTCAGATTTAAAACTCTCTTCAGTCAGGCCAAGGAGAAGGTGAAGGCTATTGTCCCGGCCGATGTGGACGAGCTCAAAGCTCTGGAAATGGCCATGGAGATGGAGAACAAGGGGTACAAATTTTACACCCACGCGCAAAACGAGATTGAAGATCCGGAGGGAAAAGCGCTTTTGGAATCTCTGGCCCGCGATGAGTCCGACCATTATGATGCCCTTCAAAACACGTACATCTATCTGAAGACCCCCGATCTCTGGTTTGCCTGGGAGGAGGGACACATATACGAAGCTGGACCGTAAAGGTTGGGATGACTTGAGACTTTGGGGGATATCAACTAAGTAGTGTTTGAACGAAAACTACCTAAATTACCGTTATGCTGTCATTGCTCGCCCCGTTTAATAAATGTAATTAAAATTAAACAGGGCGAGGCGTTTTTTGCCGAAGCAATCTCCTGTGCCAGAGGGGATTGCTTCGTCGCTCGGTCCTCACTCCTCGCCCCGTAAAATTGTCATTATTTAACAGGCCGAGCAATGACACTAATAAATCATGAGTTTTCGTTCAGACACTAAGTACACATGTTCGTAGATACGATGACGTAAGATCATTACATACACAATGACAGCAAACGATAGGGCCTTTCTTTATGAACGCATTTTGGGACAGACAGTACAATACGTCACCATAGTTGCGAACCAGAGCACTAAACTCATTTTGGAGAGGAGGTGAACCAGAATGGCCGAGCAGGGCAGGACATACGTCTGCAATATTTGCGGACAGGAAGTCACTGTGGTCAAGGCCGGTGCGGGAACACTCGTCTGCTGCAATCAGCCGATGGAATTGAAGGATTGATCAATTCCGTGAGAGCTTTGAGCCAGCCCAAAGTCTGTTACCCTTTGGGGTTTTGTGGGAAGAGCCAATTCTGTGTCTGTGAAACCGTGAACATGCAGAAAGCTTTGATTGGAGGATGCAATGGAACCTAAAGAGTTGCAGGAAGTCATTGGCTTTGCCGCGGAGAAAGAAGCGGAGGCGGCAGCTTTTTACCAAGAGGCCAGCCGGCGGGTGGAGAGGTTTCACATGAAAGAGGCTTTCAAGGAGATGGCAAAGGAGGAACAGAGACACAAAGAGCTGTTGGAAGGCATGAATGTGGAGAAGGTTGCCGGCAAAA
>JBHIER010000117.1:0-8589 GCA_046760705.1 bacterium | reverse complement strand
TCTGGCACAGAACGGTTCTGGTCCGTTCAAACTCAGTATCAACATCCGCTACGCCAGGGGTACTCTCCGGTCTATCAGCTACCTTTAGGGAATGGAAACGTTTCTCAATGCCAATCATATTTTGCTCAAAGACTTCGGTGAGTTTGTTCACCGTCAGTCGAGTCTGATCAAACAGCACGCCAAGCAATTTGCTCTCTGTTACGGTCGCCCTTTCGAGTATGTTAGATCACCGAGCGCCTCCAAGGGAGATTATATCTTCGGTATTGACAGTTTCCGAATAGGACAAAACGTGATCAATGGAATCTCGATGGCGATGAATGAATTGTTCCATGGCGTTCTCCTTTATATGGTTTGTTGTGATTCCCAAATATATTACGAGAAGGCCTCGAACATCAAACATTTTCTTTACAATCCGCGTAATGCGTGGTTTTATCTTGGTCTTGCTTTGGTTGCGGCTTCGCTGCCCTGTGTAAATCTGTGTCCCAGTTAACTTGTGATCCGAGGTACGTAGGTGATGTCGTCGAAAGGATTCCCCTCCGGATCGGTGACGCGGAAGAAGAAACCCCACTCTCCGTCCGCCTGAGTCACCTTGATCAGGATTGTATTTGTGCCTTCTTTCAATTCTACGGGAATGACATCATCGTCCACAAGAGCCCCACGGCGGACGTTTCTCACCCAGACCTCTTCGCCGTTGAGCCAGACTTTGGTGGCATCGTTTGTTCCTATCCGAAGCTGCGCCGGGCGCGCCATCGGCGACTGGACCGAGAGCAATCCGTAGGCTACTGTCCACGTGTCAGGTTCATAAAGTTCCTTCAGATTGACGTAGCCGTCGAAGAGACTATCCTGGGCCTGTTTCCACCGAACCTTCCCTCCTTTGCCCCGATACGATTTGGTCAGCTTTGTCTCCCGCTCAGGTGGAAATCTGCGATGGAACCCTCCAGCGTTCTCGAAAGGTCCGATGATCCACCAGTCCGATTCCCGAGGTGTGCCTGTGGCGGCCAGCTCCCGCTCCAGACTCTCTTCATCTCCGGTTGTTTCGTAGTGCTCAAGGAGAAGATATCTGATCCCCGCCTCCAGAGCAGTGTTCTTCATCTCTCGAGTCATCTCGATCACTTCTTCGAAGAAAGCCTGCCCCTGCTCAGGATCGGCTGAAGCGCGGGCAATTGCCCGAGAGATGTAACTGGCGTCGTACCAGCCAATTCCCTCTCTGGTCTTTATGGAGAGAAAAGGCAGAACGGCCGCCCGGAATTGGGCCAGAGCCGAGTCGCTCTCTCCTTGCTTCAGGTTTGCCATTGCCCGCATAAAGGTGCACGTGGCCCTGTTGAAGTCATTCTCGGCCAGTTCCATCGCCCTATCGATAAAGGGCTCCAGCTCATCGGGATGGAGATCGCTATACAAGCAGGCACCTAAAAAGTCCCTAACGATATCGAAGCTCTCCTCCTTCAACACCCTCTCCTCCGCGCTCCGGAACCACTCCTCCCGGAACTTTCTCGCCTCGACCGTGTCGCCCTGCTCCTCGTACAACTGGCCAATGCTGGAGGCTAAATGAAAATTATTAGGGTAGACCTTCATGGCTTCACGATACTCCTTCAGAGCCTCCTCGTACCGTCCCTTGGCCCAATAAGCCTCGCCTGCACACCGGTGACCGTGCGATTTGAGATAATCGCTGGGAGAGACCTCAATGTATCGCCGAAACGCGCTCAGGGCTTGGTCGAACTTTCCCTTGTCCATGTAAGCACTGCCCATGTGCTGCCACGGAAAGTGAAGATCGGATTTGAGCCTGAGCGCCTCTTTGTATTCATCGATGGCCTCGTCGAGGTAGCCGGCCCTCTGGTAGATTTCTCCGATGCTGTCGTGGGGATTCGGCTCATCGGGCGCCAGTTCCAGGTACCGCCTGAGACTCTCTACGGCCTTCTCATACATTCCTCGAGACGAATAGGAGTATCCCAACACGTTGTGCACCAGTTTGTACGTGTTGTCTATCTCCAGGGCCGCCTCAAACTGGGCGATGGCCTCGTCAAATCTCCCCAGGGCGTTGTAAATGGTTCCCAACCGATATCGGGCCTCCTTATCCTTGGGGAAGAGTCGAACCATCTCCTCATAGGTCTCGATCATCCTTAGAAGATCGTCCTTGAAACCGGCATCGAGGGCCATGATGTTGAGTCTCTCTCGCTCGGTGACACGATCGGCCAGGACCACAGCCCTGGCCAGAACTCGCCGGGCATCCTCAGACCGACCGAGGCTCGAGTACGCCAGGGCCAACCTGGCGTAAGCCGTGGCAAAGGTCGTATCGATGGCCGCTGCCCTCTCGAAGTGCTGCGCCGCTTCCTGAAAGAAGAGTTTGTCGTACCGTTGCAGGCCCTCAGTAAAACAACGATAGGCTTCGATCGAATTGGTGGTGGCATCGGCCAGATCCTTGTCGAACTCCACCACCCCTTTCAGGGTCAGCTTCAGACCATCTCTCACCCGTCGGGTCAGCTCGTCCACCATGGTGAAGATCTCCTCCAACCCGCGGCACTCCACCCTGTCGGTTTTGAGCAGGCTCCCTGTTCGAGCATCGTAGAGTTGAGCGTCGATCCGGATGTTCTCCCCGACCCTGACGAAGCCCCCCACCAGCACCGTCTCCAACCGGGCCTCCCTGGCCACCGAAACAGCCACGGACGCATCCATTGCCAGAGGGTCTGTGATGCCCATCCTGTTCATGATGGCAGCCAGATCATGCTCGCCCACCACATCTAAGTACCGGGACTGGGACAGATCGGTGATCAACATCTCCGTCAGCCCACGGCGCATCCAATCGAGATCCTCGTCCCCGGTCACATTTTCGAAATAGAAGACCACAATCGAACGGCGTTCCTCCGGCTGAACCTGAAGAGTGGTCGCCAAGCGTGAGGACGCCTGGGCCTGGCGAATGGCTGCCGTGTCCAGCTTGATCTTTCGCCTCCCCTCCCTCCTGGAGCACTGCGAGAGGACTGTGACACCTACCAATCCAATGAGAAGAACGTATCGAACCGTCAGCTTCATCTGAGACCCTTTAGATACCTTCTGGTTGCAGCTTCGCTGCGCTGGGCTCTCTGTGACTCTGTGGCGTATAATTTGTGATTAGAACACCTTCAAGACCACTAAAGTGATATCATCTTCATACGTGGTGCGGCCGGAAAACTGCTCAACCTCCCGGAAGATCTTTCTCAGCAGATCTTCGGCACTGGACCAGGCGTCCCCTTTCACGATCTGTTCCAGCCTCTGTTCGCCGAACATGTCGCCGGAGGCGTCATCCGCTTCAGTCACCCCATCGGTATAGAATACGACCACATCTCCGGGGGAAAGTTTCACCTCATCCTCTTGATACTGAATATTTTCCATCATGCCCAGCAGGAGCCCACCCTTCTCGAAGTGGCGGATCTCCCCTCTGGCATTGACCCATACCGGGTAATTGTGGCCGGCGTTGGAGAATCGAAGGTGCCCTTGGTCGGTGTCCAAGAGACCGAAAAAGAGGGTGGCAAAGGTCTCGGGGGTGGTGCTCCGGCAGAGCATGCTATTGAGCCGAGACATCAGCTCACTCACGGATCGCGTGGTCTCCACCTGAGCTCGAAGTCCGGCCTGAAGTGTGGACATCAACAGGGCGGCCGGAGTACCGTGGCCTGTGACGTCACCGATAGCAATCCCCAGTCGTCCATCGCCGCACGGGATATAATCGTAGTAATCACCACCAACCTGGGTGCTGGGAACGTACATGCCGGCGATGTCGTAGCCCGGGATAGTCGGCGGCCTTTTGGGCAGCAAGGTGAGCTGAATCTCCTGAGCAAGGGCCAGCTCCTTTTCCATCTCCCTCTTCTCCCTCAGCCCCCGGGTCATGAGATTGAAGGTTCTGGCCAGATCGCCGATCTCGTCCTGAGAATGGATCTGCACCGTCTGATCCAGATCGCCTTCGGACATTTTCCGCATGGCCCCGGCCAGCTTCTCCAAGGGTCTGGTCAAGCGCCGACTTAAAAAGGCCGACATGGTCACACCCACGGCAATGTAAAGGCTCAACAGGGCAATGTTGCGCTGGAGGGCCCTGGCCAGTTCCTCCCTCATTTTGATCAGGGAAAATCCGACGGTCACACTCCCCAAATTGAGGTCTCCGTATCGAATGTCTACACTGACGCGCTCCAGGTCGTCCTGAGACTCCTCGGCCACCATGCCCCTGTCCAACTGGCGAACAATGCCTGCTCGCGCATCCTCATCGAGAGTCTCAATGTCTTCAATATCAACCAGCCTCGTATTCAGGGCGTGGGCTTTCAACTCGTTTTGAACGTCGTAGACCACGATGTATACGATGTCCTCAATGGTTCGCGGCACCTGCTCGATATAGTCCTGATACAGGGACCAGTCCTGCGTCTCCAACAGCCGGATGGAGGCGATGTTACGAGCGATGCGCTGCATCTGATCCTCCATCTCTGCCCTTTTCGTTTCCATCTCCCGGATGGTATAAAAATAGGTCACCGAAGCGATGGTGGCGACGATGAAGAAGATGACCAGAGCCGTAATTTTCGCATTTAATCGGAGCTTGAAGGGAGTGTTGAAAAGGGGTCTTATGATCCCTGTGATGTTCGTCTTCTGTATCATGTGAACAGGCCCATCACCAATCGCTTCTCAATTCCATCTTTTCTACCCCCGGAGTCGAAAGGCAACCCGGCAGACGTCGGGGCTATTCACCTCCGAGGACGATTCTGACGATGCACACGGTGTCCAAGATATCGATCGCGCCATCGGCGTAGCAATCGGCCGCCTGAGACTGGCCTGGGGTGGGAGCCATCAGTTCCAGGATGATGTTGATGGTGTATACGATGTCGATCACATCAACCTGTCTGTCGCCGTTCACATCTCCCCGCAGGGGGGCTTCTATCTGGATCGACAGTTGGACCTGTCCAGTGGTCGTGGCCGTATCGGTCACCGTCACTTCGAAGGGGCTGATTTGAGCGGAGTCCGGCAGCCCCGAGATGGTCCCTGAGGAGTCCAGGGAGAGACCGGAGGGCAGGGCCCCGGAGATCAGGTGCCACGTGTAAGGGGGCCAGCCGCCTGTGGCCGAGAGCGAACACCTGTAGGCGAAGCCCACTACTCCGTAGGGGAGGGTCTGGGTGAGGATCTGCAGGGGCAGGCTGCAGACGATGTCGTCCGAAAAGGGGGCCGACCAGTTACCGGCTACGTCCCGGTATCTGACGTACACTCGCTTGAGCCCCGATCCTCCCTTCCCCCCATAGGCGGAGAGGTCCCATCCGGCCTTCGACGCCCCGAAGGGCTCGGCCGGGGCCCACGTCTGGCCGTCGTTTGAGAATCGCATCAGAGCCCCGGAGCCCATACCGCTCACCTCGTCCACCGCGCTCAGAGAGTCCAGTGCCACCACCAGGGAGCGGGTCGTGTCAGTGCCCCCGGCGATGCAAATCCTGCCCTGCTCCGGGGCAGTGGCGTCAAAGTAGAGGGTGTCTAAACTGAAATGGTTGCGATCTTTATTGCCAGCTTTGTCTTGAAGCCAGACGTACACAGGTTGGGGACTCTCGGGAGGGGCCGAGATGATGAAGGGGTGAGAGGTGGTGAAAGTTCCGTCGCCGTCGAAGGTGGGCGGGGAGCTCAGCCTGTAATATGCTCCGGCCACCCCGGAGAGATCTTCAGGCTCGGCCCACTGCACGGTGAAGGTTGTATCGTTGCTCCAGCCAGGCGGCTCTACGTAAAGGTCGATGGGCGCTGAAGGCGACTGGGTGTCGATCATGACCCTGTAATGATCTGTTGGACCCCACAGGTAGAGGTCATCTCCGGCCCGGCAGTGAAAGTAGTGAAGGCCGTCGGACAGACCCACATATGTCAGCTCCCTTTCGGTGGTCTCCCTGGTCTCGTCAGGCTCCGTCTCCGGGACCTGGTCCAGGAGGAAACTGTAGCCGATGACCCCGGAGAGATCGTAAGGCTCGGTCCAGTGAAAGGTGACATCGGCCGTCGAATACCAGTCGGCCTCATCCGGATGGGTGGGGCTGCTGATGATGGGGGCCGAGGGGGGAGTCGTATCCTTGTAAAATTGCCAGCTCCACTCACCGGATTCGCCCTCGACGTTCCCGGCATCGTCCTTGGCCATAAAGTAGATAATATGACCCCCATCTGATAGAGCGGAGAATTCCGGCAAACTCCACCCGTTGTCATCCCAACTGGTTCCCGACACGTTGGTGAAGAGGACCGACCACCCCCCGGTGTAGGAGTCGGTCTGATACCAACCATCATCGAGGGCGGTGTCGTCGTCGAAACCGAAGTTCGTGAAGAATGGGGCTCGGCTGTAGTACTCCCCCTGGGGTTCACCGATGGCCTCCATTGTCGGGTTCTGAGTATCGCCGGAGCCGATGGGTCCGGCCAGAGCAGCCAGGGCTGCCACCCCGGCCTTGACCACTTCGGTGGCGTAGGAGATATTCAGCGTTCCCAGAGTATCGCTACTACTATGATAGTACGGGTTCCAGTCCGAAGCCCCCCACAATTTCGCCTCGATGGCGAAGATGGCATCGTATCCATAGCCCGCAAAGGGGTAGTGGTCGCTTCCGTACTGGGGGCTGCCCGTGTTGACGGTATAGGGAACGGCCGAGGAGTACTGGTCAACCATGTCGGCCAGAAAGAGAGCCAGATCGTAGGAACCGTCGTCTCCGTATATGTTGATGTCCCACGAATTGTCCGGCGGATCGGCTACATAGGCGATCATGTCGAAGTTGATCACCCCGCGGATGTCCAAACCGTATTCGTAGGCCCATTGGGCGTAATGGTGGCTACCGATGAGCCCCTGCTCTTCGCCGGAGAAACAGACGAAGAGCAGGGTGGCCTGGAAATCGAAACTGCTGAGCACCCGGGCTGCTTCCACCACCGCTGCTGTGCCGCTGGCGTTGTCGTCGGCCCCAGGGGCGATGGTCCATGGATCCTGGTGGTTGTTGATGGAGTCGTAATGTCCGCAGATGATGTATATCTGGCTGGAATCGGTCAGCCCAGGATGGATGGCCGCCACGTTGCGCCACGTCTGCCCACTGTACTGATACAGATCATAGGAGACCGACAGGCCAAAACTGGAGAAGCGCTCGTACAGATATTCGGCCGCCACCTCACAGGAGTCCGTATACGAGTACCTGGTGCGAAAGTTTTGAAGCCGCCGGATGGTAGCGGTGATCTCGCTCTGGGAGACGTTGGAGAGGATGGACTGGATGAACGCATCCCCTTCGAGAGGCCCAGGGCGAGGGCGGAGCCAGCCCTTCTCCCTTTCAAGGGGAACAGGGTGCGGAAAGAGCCTGGTCAACCCAAACCCGTAGCCGGCAGCCCTTTCAGCCCCGGATGGGGAGGCCTGAAGTAAGGCCGTACCGTTCCTGTAATCGAGCAGGGCCCCATGTTTCTTCACCTTCGGCAGGTTGGGCTCGGGGACGTAGAGGAGAAAATAGTGGTTCTTTCGAGGGTTCACATCCACAACGGCCAGCCCCACTCCGAGTTGAGATAGGGTATCCCGCTGTTCCCCCGAAATTTCGACCACACCCCTGCCCTCATACAACCCGTAGATCGGCAGACGAGCCTCCACCAACCGGTCCCATTGCTCCTGCTTTTTCAGGTCGATCAGAGCCAGATAGGTCTCCTTCTCGCCTGCCTCAGCGCCCACAGAGGAGACGGTCACAAGAAGGCCTATTACGATTCCGAAGAACCCTGCCGTTCGCATCGTCCGCTTACCTCTTGTCCCTTCGGTTCATATCTATCTCTCCTCGTCCATCACTATGTAGGGCGAAGCGTTCTAATGACCGTCTCCACTTTCAATTCCATTCAAAAATAGGCCGAAAATAGGCCGAGAGGCAAGGAAATTCTTGCGAGCATACCAAGAAAGTTGTAGATCTTTAAAGGAATAAGAGGTCAGAGGCAAGAGATGATTCCTGTCCATAGTCTTGCCGTGCTTGCCCTGTTTCTTACATATGGTATCTGCAAGCGGATGGTGGTGCTGGGATTAAGGGGATTGGGATAGTCCTGGGAGAGCCAGAAACTCGATGGGTGTTGCACCTCTCCCGACACCCGGAACCAACCCGGCATAATCTTCAACGGTGGATAGCAGTTTGTCCATTACCGGGCCAACCTCTGAATGGATAGCCGATACCAATGGGCACTCTTGCTCCACAATCGGGCCTGGTAGAGACTGAGCCAAACCAAGGTAATCGACTTTGTGATGGGCCAGCCTGCGTAGGTACCCTGCTGCCCATAGTCTGCTCCTACCGCTAAATAAATTTGATCGACTATTCTCCCTCCGAAAGAATGAACTGAACATGGACATCGGTCACATCTCGCTGGCTTCGCAAGATACATGTCAATTCGCCATTGCCTTGTAACGCAGGCGCTCTCAGGGTCTTCAATTCTGCCTGAAGCAGAGGTTTTGGATCAGCACCTCCCCCCCGAACTTTGTTGGATCATCTCCGCGGGGAAACTGAACCAAGGCTTTAACCCGCTCCTCCCCTGTCTTAACGGCCCGCCAGGCGGCCGAGAAGCTGGCCGAATCCCAGGGGGCCATCTGCTCAAACCAGAGAGCCTCTCCACAGACAAACTGGAAATGCTCTAAAG
>JBHIER010000116.1:0-8603 GCA_046760705.1 bacterium | reverse complement strand
CACCCTTTAAGGTCATTTTTGCCATCGACCTCATCTCCTCCCAAATTCCAGTTGAAATCACCTTCAATTCGCAGTGTTTTGTGATAGGATAGCAAATTTGAGGCACGGAGTCAAGGTAAAAATAGTCACCTTTTGAAAAAAGGAACCGAGCTCTCCAACATAGGGATCGGCTTGATCTTCACTAAGATAGAGACGATGCCCTGGAACCGAGGCAAAAGCCCCTTGAGCCTCCCCTTGATCGCCTTTCTGGCTACCTGTGCCACTTTATGCTCGGCGGATGCGACTTTTCTCCTTGACTTCAGGTCCCGATTGTATTAACATTTTACCGTCTCGGGAATTGTAAAATCTCCGGGACGTCCTGTGACAGTCAAAGGCTGCTTGCACCGAAGTTTGCCTGCACAGCCATCGACGGTCATACTTTTCAATTGAATAAGGAGTGCGGTGATCATGGTTAAAAAACTTTTTACCATTCTGATTCTATCTTTACCTATTTCCGCAGGGGCGGAGGGTTCGGTGAAGACGGTCGATTTTTTGCCGCAAGTCGGTGTAGAGGTCAATGCGGCTGGGCCTCTGTTGGTGCAAGCCGACCCCGACCGAAACCGCATTTTTGTGGCCAACACTTTAAGCTCATCGGTATCAATCATCGACGGGGAAACGCATTCTGTAGTGAATATCCCGATAGGGGGACGGGCGCTGCAACATCTCAAATCGGAAGCGATGACCCTGAACAGACGAACCGGTGATATTTATCTCGTCGACACAAAGGCTTTCCACATCGTTTCCCCGGAGACGAAGTCGTCGAAAACGATCAAAACCGACGTGCAGTTCGAGTCCATCGCCGTGGATGAAACGAGCGGGAATGTCTTTATCACCGGTCGGGAGAGCAAAGCGATGGGCTTTTACGAAGCCAAATCCCAAAAGTTGAAAATGCGCAAATGGGTGGATCACGAAGAGAAACTGATCAACCTGAACCAGACACCGCCACCGCCGATCCGAAAAGTCATTGCCGATAACGGGCTTCAAAAGGTGATCGCCATCGATGGCTTTACGTCTACTTTGTATCTGTTCAATGCCAAGAATGGTAAATCGACCGAATCGAGGCCGCTTCAGTTGACCAGCGGCGGACGGTGGCATCTGGCCGGTTACAATGAAAAGACTCACTGTCTGTATCTCGTCACGGAAACAGACAGGAGAAGGGTGATCGAGGCGGCGAAGATCGATGTCCTCGGTGGAGAGGATATTGTCGTTCCCCTTCCGGGATTCACCGAAGGGGTGGGCATAAGCTACAACCCAGTGCGGGATGAGGTCTATGTTCCCTATGACAACCATCCCTCTGTACATGTGGTGGATTTCAGAAACGGCGGGACGGTCGAGGAAATACAAATCCCGGCCTATGGTAATGATGCGAGCGCCATCGACCTGGACAATGATATCCTCTACATCGCCAGTTGGGCGCACGGGGAGATCGATGTCGTCGATTTGACCACACGGAAGTTGGTCAAAAGGATCACCGGGTTGGGCATTATCCCGCATATGTTCAGTATGGCTTTCAATCCCAACACCAATCTGATCTATTTCCCCAAAGGTGCCACCGCGGTCAATGGCACTTTTGGCGCCGCCCTGTGCGTGCTGGACCCGGTCACAGAACAGTACGAAAAAATTGACACCGGCTGGGCGCCGATCGATCTGATCGAGCTGAAAGGCAGAAACAGCTTTCTTGTATTTAACAACGAAGACCAGTTCGCCGAAGTCTACCCGGATGGGCGGTATGAAATACATGAGCTTCCCTTCGATTATCCTATCCTGGCCGTCTATAGCCCCGGTGGCGATGTCTATCTCTCCTACGGTCCGCATCAATCCTACTGGCCCACGGTCTATATCTGGGATGCCAAAGATGGAATTCTCACCATTGATGCCGAAGACCTCAGTTTTTATGACCGCCGCATCCCTCGTCAGGCCCACAAGATGGCGCTGGATGAAGACGGCGTGCTGTACTTTACACAGAACAATTGGGGCGGCGAGGAGCAATTTTTGGGCAGATTAGAAGATGAGGTGCGCGTTTTCCAACCAGGTAGGCGGATAGCCCTCGGGGATACGGTTGTGCGAGAGATAACTCAGAGGATTTTGGAGTACGATCCCGGGGTGCACCGACTCTATCTCGTCCGCCTGGGAGAGGGGGACAAAGATCCCAGCGTCCTTCAGGTGATCGATCCTGATTCACAAAGAGTTGAACAAAGAATATTGTTGGGGGTGACGGCCACGGACCTGGTCTTTGACAAGCAGAATCTGTACATTACCAATTTTGAATCCAACAGTGTCTCCATCATCGATAAAGGGAGCTTTACCAGTCAGGAAGTCGAAACCGGCGAGGGACCGCTCAAGCTCTGCCGCTGCGGTGACGAGATTTATGTCATAAACCATCTGAGCAACAGTCTGCAGGAGGTGAAAGAAAACGTCAAAGCGTATCAAATGCCGTATGACGGAATGCCAGATAATTTAGTTGTCTGGAAGGACAAAGTGGTGATCACCTCCCACAGCAATGAAGCGCTTTTTATCGTTCTCTTCGATCCTGTGAGCGAATCATTCACTCTGTTGCATCAGGAAGACTATCCTTACGGCGACACACGATTCGATTCCGGCAATGTCTCCTTTTATGTCAATGGTCAATTTGGCGACGCCCTCTTCTCCATCACCCAGGGGGAAACCGATAAAGAGGGCAGGCTGTGGGTGACGGATTTTCTCTCCGGGAAGTTATTTATTGTTGAGGATAAATAAACTCGGCGATTCCCCTGTACCCTTAACGCATTCGTCTTGGAAGAAAGAATATTTTGAAGTTGTCATTCCGACCAAAGGCTTGCCCCTTCAGTTCGTTCAGGGCAGGCTCTGAGCGAAGTCGAAGGGGTGGAGGAGTCTGTATTTGGCTTCGCTGTTCAACAGATTTCTCGCGGAGCTTGTCCCGAGCGGGAGTTTGGACACGTTGAAGAGGACAGACAGATTTCTCACGGAGCTTACCCTGAGTGAAGCCCTTGACGGAAAGAAAAGTGGAGTGACAGATTTCTCGTTACACTCGAAATGACACAGAGCCGAAGGGCGGAATCGAAGGGCTCGAAATGACATTATGGATGATAGGGCAGTCGAAGGGCTCGAAATGACACAATGGAGCAAGGAGCTGTCTATGTTTATCGCTCTGACGCACGTTGTCTCATCAAACATCGACCGCTGCGAACTGAGCTTTTGAGACCGGAGCCAAATCGATTATGAACGGGCAGTAAAGCAGCATGAGGCATACTGCACCTTGCTCCAAGATTGCGGGCTGCACGTCATAGAGCTCTCGGTCAATCGTTCCTACCCGGATTGCACCTTCGTCGAAGACACAGCCGTGAGAGCGAGAGAAGAAGTGAGGTCAACCCTTTACCTACAAAATGATATCTTCAATGTCTCTGCGTACTCGGCGGTTTCAATGGGCCATTCCTATGACCGATACAGTTCATTGAAAGCATTGTGCGCCTTTATTTTCAGTTCAGCCAAAGTGCTCTCCATATCCGGGACAGGGTATACCAATCGCCCCAATTCCCTTTCCCACTAAGGCCTAAGGATCTCCTCCAGGTCTTTTGGGAAAAACTGGTCGATCCCCGAGAGTTCCGTGCCCTTGATCTTGCATTTCTTCACAAAGATCTCTGGGACACGCCTTTTATCAGTTCTCAGCTCCAGCAGTTTCCAGATATCATAGTAATCCCTGCACTTTTTTCTCTCCAGCAAGGCCCTGAGTTTTTCGGCGAGGATCTCTTCAAGGGATTCGACTCTTATTTTGAACCCCGAATAATCAGTGTACACCCTTTGAATCTCTCTTTTGGTGACCCTGTCTATCGGTTTTTCCTTTGTGACGTCCACCTTTATCCAGTTCCTCCCGAGTATGGCGGAGTATTGGATCTTCAGTTGGAGATAATCTGGATTTGAAAACTCGCTCTTCAGGTTCAGATCAATCGCGCTTTTCTCCCGGACAGATGCTCCAGACAGGCGAAATCGAGGTCCTCCGAGAGCCTCCATGTTCTGGGGAAGTATATCTTTGAGAGAGCAGTCCCGCCCTTGAACACGAGGGCGGGCACGTCAGAGAACCCGAAGAGTAGCCAACCGAGAACATAGTCCTTCTCCACCATGGCCAGGGGAAGGTTCCTGTCCCTGGATTTTTCCAAAAGCTCTCTTTTGTCAATCAATACATCCACCCCTCGGGTTTTAATTCCCAATTGATCAGGAGTCCCCACTTCTTGTTATGCCTCCCCTTCCTAAGAGAGATCGGGTCCAAAGCAGGATAACCTTTGGAAGGCTTGAAATCCTCAAAGATTTTCATGTAATTTTCAAGTAGTCCTGTTTTTCCCAAGATGTAACCCAGCCTCTTCATGATCGTTAGATTGTCCATTTTGAGGGCGTGTTCCCTTATGGTTTCGAAGTCCAACTCCCTATGGGAAAAATAGATTGACCTTGCAATCTCATCGATCCCACCGCAGTGCTCAGGGTGGTCCAGGCAGTCTGCCACTGTTTTCTCCGGGTTCGAGATCTCTATCTTCCTGTCCTCGATCTCTATCTCGGTGGTACCGAAGAGCTTTTTCCTTTCCAGTTTGACAAACTGGAAGGTGGAATCGAGGATGTTCAAGGGCTTCCTGGCTTTCGTGGTGGCAATGTAGTTTGTCCTGGGTATCTGGTCGGAAAGACTGTGGTAGTTCAATGCGGACCAGAAGCCGATATAGTAGGGCTCGGTCAGGTAAGAGGCGATCACAAAATTGTGCATCACAAAGCTGTCAGCGCCCCTGACCCCTATATCCAGGGGCACAATCACATACAGCCCTCTTTTCAGAGGCAGAACCCATTTTTTCTGTATCAGGGAGTGCATTATCTTCTTGGTATTGTCCTTCACGATTCCCCTGGCGTCCTCGATGGTGAAGACGTTCTTGTTTCCCCTGGCCAGGGATGATATCAGGAAGGACTCCTTCTTGCTCAGACCCTGTTTATATTTTCTTGTAGATAGTCCCATTTTTTGTCACCAATTACAATATTATATAAATAAATTTAAAAATGCAAGCCGTAATTTCACCAATTGTGTTGTTCCGGATTCTCTGTCCGTTACCTTTATTCCTTCTGTGCCTCTGCGTACTTCTCAGTTGCACTTTTCCCTTGACTTCACCTGCTGATCGCATTACCATTTTTACTCAACATCTCGGAATTTCTAAAAATTCCGAGATGTGGGGGGTAGTTTGAAGTCCCGATCCCGACACGTCGGGATCCGACAAAGGGTCGGGATTCAAGGGTGAGGGCGTCCCGATGCAGATCGGGAGATCGCGGAGTTCCGAATTCATTTCGGAAAGGGTCGGCCAGACCCCATGGGGAACTTTGCGAGCAATGCGAGCTAAGTTCATTGTATTGCCCGTTCTTGAAAAGTGGTCGAAGAAAGGAGGAGTGATGGCAGAGGTAAAAATAAAATGGGTGGACGGTTTGCGCTTTGTCGGGCACGGTGGGTCGAAACACGCTGTCATCATGGACGCTGGCGAGAAGCTGGGTGGTGAAGACACTGGGGTGCGTCCTGGGGAGCTGGTGCTCATTGCTCTGGGAGGCTGCACGGGAATGGATGTGGCCTCGATCCTGGGTAAGATGAGGGTTGTATTTGATGATATCGAGGTTATTGTCAAGGGTGAGGCTGCACCGGAACACCCAAAATATTGGACCCGTATCGAACTGAAATATGTTGTGAAGGGGAAAGACATTCCCGAGGACAAAGTGAAAAGGGCCATCGAGCTCTCCCAGGAACGATACTGCTCTGTTTCGGAATCACTGCGGAGAAAGGTCGTCGTCGATCACACGTACGAAATTCAGAAGGGATAAGAAGACAAAGAAGGCATAAAAAGGCGGGAGAGGGCTTGATAGAGCGGAAGAAGGCTGAGACTTCCATATTACAACGGCAAACCCTTTAGATGATTGTCGGGAAAACCAAAATGAGAATCATTTACGCTGATACTGATCAAATGGGCGTGGTCTACTATGCCCGGTATTTTGAATTCTTCGAACGCGGCCGGACGGAACTGCTGCGCCAATTGGGTTCACCTTACGCCCAGATGGAAAAGGAAGGAATCGCTCTGCCCGTCGTTGAAGCCCACTGCAAATACAAGAAAGGTCCACGTTACGACGACGTAATTGTTATCAAGAGTATGATAAAAGACCTTCCGCGGGCCACCATTCGCATCGATTACGAACTCTACGACGAGACCGAAACGACCCTCTTGGCCACAGGATACACCGTCCACTGCTTCCTCAATCCCGCGGGCCACCCGACCAGAGCCCCGAAGAGCTTCATTGAGTTAATACGAAGACACTTATAGCTCTTCGGAGAGGGCATGAGAAGGGATAAGAAGGGACAAGAAGGAGCGAAGGGCATTAGAGGGTTAAGCAGGCAAAAAAGACTCCTCGTGGCACATTTTGTGAAAGATCTTCCATGCTCCCAAATCCATCCCTGATTCAAATAATAGACCCATCAGGAAGGGAACATCCTGGCCAGATCTGCTGTCGTCTTTGGCGTCCAGCCGAAGACCTTTTGCCAAACATCGGTGCTTTCCATGCAGAGATAAACAAAGATACGAGGGTCGTGAGCCCGGATCCACGAAAGCATCTTTGAGTACATCTCGATCCGGAGGGGTTTGAGGTAACGCATTTTGCCATCCTGCCCGGGGACAAACTCCTCATAAATGATCTTACTTCGGGGAAACCGGTCTTTGATAATGGGCTTTAAACTCGCCGGAAAGCGGAAAGTCCCAAGGCTCATCCAGACGATCTCTTGGGGACGGATGCATTCGAATATATCATCGACTACGCTTCGATAGTCCTCCTCCCAGTCTCCATAATGGATCAGAGGATCGAAGTGAAAACCAATCTTATACCCCGCCTCCTGACACTTTCGGGCTGCTTCCAGTCGCTCCGTGAGGGATGCGCTCCCGGGTTCCTCTTTGTCAATAATGGTCTGAGGATTGAGCGACCAGGCGACCACCGTCCGGCCACCGTGGTTCACGTCCAAGAGATTGTTGATCCTGTTCGATTTGGTCTTCAATTCGAAGAGAACGCCACCTTTGCCGGCGAAGTAGGGCACCAACATTTTGCTCATTCCGGTGATGTCGTCCAGGGCCAGACTGTCAGTCAACTCGCCGGTGCCGATGCGGAAGAGCCACTTGAACTCTCTTCGAAGCCTTCTGTCCAACTCGCCGAAGAGATCGTCGGTATTGGCATAGATGGTCATCAACGGGTTGTTGAAATAGATCTGTAAAGCGCAGTATGTACAGTCCAGGGGACAGCCGACAACGGGGTTCAGGATGTGATAATCACAACAGATGGCGTTTGGTGTTCCCGGACACGGCTTGAGCATACGACCCTTGTATTGGGTGATGAGAAGGCGCTTTTTCCCCTCGCCGATAGGATCAGACATGGAGGTCACCTGGTCAATTATAGAGCGCGGATCTTCGACGAATTCTCTGGGCACATCAGGCAGGTTACGTAAGACATTTTTGGTCAGAGGTTTCTCTCTGATACTGTGGTCAATGTATACCTTTTCTGGTTTATACGACTTCATGCTCCGCACGCAGCTTGTGAACATCAATTGGACGAACTGAACCTCGAAACAGCTTTTTCACCCTTTTCACCTCCTCTTTGCTGTAAGCTATCAATCGCTGAATAGCTCACTTCCTACAACTTTTTGACTTTTTTTGCCACCATCCTCTTTATTTTCTCGTAGGAAGGAGGTGGCCCTGTTCTCACCTGCTTTTCGTCTACGAACAACCCATCTGCGATGCCCCATTCCAAAAAGACTTTTCTATCGGACGTATCGATCTCTCGGAACGCTACTTTACCTCTAAACTCTGAGGCGACTCTCTTTGCCCTTTCAAAAACCATGTTCTGAGCTGGACACCATCCGTTCAAGAATGCGGTCACTGTTACTTTTCCAGATGTTGTCCCCGGTTTTTTCCTTCGTTTGATCCATTTAGGTGGGATCGCATCCTCCGTGAAAGGTTTCCATAAGAGAACCTGTCCCAAAATTCCTTGTTTATCTACCTTGGCGTATCCCTGCTTTTTAAACCCCGACGCCTTCATCCAGAACGGCAAGCGGATTCCCCAGGCCACCATACCCTTTGCCCCCATCGTTTTCACATCACTCTCAGCAGCCTGAAGCAAGGCCTTCCCCATCCCCTTCTTTTGTCCTTCATTTTATTGTCCCAGATCTCTTTATGGTCCCCTGCCTCTTTCATCTCTTCAGACCAATCCTCGAGGCATAGAAAATACAGTTGATTATAATCCTCTGTTAAATCTATTACTTTCATTATTAAGCTCCAATTTTTTAGGATGCATATCTGAAGCGGGCAATTTCATAGAACGTTCCCGCCGTTGGCGAAGCCCGCTGCGCTCATCTTTAGCAGGTGGCCCCTCAGTCCTTCAGGTGCTGCCTCCATCTCACTCCCCGGGGAACAGAGAAGCAGCGGGTTTGGGCTCTGCAGCCGTCGTTTCATCTCTTCAAAACTGATGGGTTCTTCCTCTCCGCGCTCGGCGACGATAGCCAGATCGTGAAGGTCTTC
>JBHIER010000115.1:0-8733 GCA_046760705.1 bacterium | reverse complement strand
ATCATCAGAACTATCAAAATAATACCCACTCCCAGGGCGACAAAACCAACGACTCGGCTGAACTTCTCCAGCCACAAAGGCACAGGGTCTGTTCTAAGTTCGTCCAATCTCCCTTCTCTCAAAAGGCGTTCATACTGGAGGGGGCGTTCTCTCATGAGCTCCTGCTTCGAAATTCTCCCGGTGAAGATGACAGGGTCCATAGGAAACTTATCAGGACGGAGGTGGGTATTGAAGAAGTGAATGGTAAAGATGAAACCGGTGGCCAGAAGAGCCTCATCGCTGTGAACGATCATGGCCACATTAAAAATCCATCCGGGAAAGAGTTTGCTGAAGAGAGTGGGGAACCAGAGGATGAGACCCGACCACCCAATAATAGTCACACCCCAAAAAACGGCCCAATAGTCGAATTTCTCCCAGTAGGTCCATCTCTCCCACTTGGGACGTGGCCCAAGGCCCAGAAACCATCGAAAATGACAAAATATATCCTTAATATCTTTCAACCTCGGTGCCAATGAATCTGGACCAAGGAGAAGCTTGAATATTCCAGACGATCCTCCCTTTCGTCTCGCACGTCGAATCTTTTCTATCAGGTAACCGATATGCGCACCGAAATATCCAAAAGTTATCAGACCGCATACCCGATGAACAAAGCCCGCGGTTTCAAACCCCCCGAGAAAACGAGATAGGGCAATCGCCCAACCCGAACCGCTGAACTTCAGGGGCAGACCTGTTAAGGCGAGAAGAATGAAGCTGACGATCACTACCCCGTGCGTCCATCTGTGAAAGGCATCAAAACGGAGATATGTCCCTTCTCCCCTGGTCTGATTCTTCAAACCGTCTTCTGCCTCCCATACCGCATCCGGTGGACTAAAGATCTCAAGAACCACAGCAGCAAATGGATTCCAAAAAAGGCGAACACTCCCACCAACAAGGTTGTCATAAAATTCCACGTGTAATACAAAACAGGATACTTCTCCTTGTCTCGAGGATCCGCATGGGCGAGGAACTTGACAAAGTTTCCATTGGCTGAAGGATGACACTTTTGACAGGTACTGACAATATTCGCCCTCGAGAGGGTGGATCTCGGATCCGATGCAGGCAAAACATCGTGAAACCCGTGGCAGTCTGAACACCGGGCCACAGAGCTGTAGCCCAGGCCGGTCACTTGGCCGTGATAGCTTTCCCGATAGGTCTCTATCAGTTCTTCATGGCACTCCCCACACTCTAAGATGATGTCCAATTTGAAGCTTTCCCGCTCGGTCCGAGCGATGGTATGCACAGAGTGGCAATGAATACACACTGGCACATTCTCATCACCTTCGAGAAGTAACGAACCATGGATGCTCGTCTCATATACCTTCGTGATTCCCGCATGACAACCACCACAAGTGGTAGAAATGTTTCTGCGATTTATTTTTGAATTGGGATCGGTTTCAGGGAGAATATCGTGACTTCCATGGCAATTGGTACACGTCGCGGAAACCAGGAGACCGCTCTTAAGGACACCCTTTCCATGAACGCTCTTGAGATACTTCTGGTAGGCATCAGGCACTGGGATATTATGTCTCTCGGCCAATCTTTGGTCACCGTGACACTTTCCGCAAGCAGCCGGGAGATTGAGCGGATAGACCATCGCCTCCGGATCTTTGACCTTTCTGATGTAATGGGAGCCGTGGCAGTCCTGACAGGTGGCCACATCCTTCTCTCCTCTGGCGAAACCGGTGCCGTGCACACTCTGGTCGTATATCTCAGCGACGTCAGAGTGGCAGTTGCCACAATTCACAGGTTGCAGCTCCTCCTGGTGAGGAATCTCCTCGATATCACTGTGACAATCTGTGCACTCGAACATACCGTGCTGTGACTCAGAGAATTTCTCCCCATCCACAAAGAGAGAGATCAGCCCGGTCTCCGTTATCTTTGTCAACCCGCTGTCGCCGTGACAGACCAGACAATCTTCGTTGGAAAAAGCAAACAGGGAAGGAGCGGAGGGCATGGCCAAAAAGAAAATAGTAAGAATTACTCGTAATTTTGCTTTCAATTGCATGAAGTCCTAACCTCTCCAGAAAATTCGTGCACTTTTTCACAATAATGGCTAAAAAGTAAAGGTCTTGCTTACAGAAAATATTAAATAATTCAACAGTGGTCAAGAAGAAAAAGATTACTTATTTGAGACCAATCTGGTCAATCTCTCCTTGCTTTGAGACAGTAATTCTTCCGCTAACACCGGGTTATGCACCCCCAGGCTCCCATCCTTCCTCAAATCATCAACCGTTCTTCTCACATCTTTTAAAGCGCTTTCTTCTTCGACATTCATACTCTTTTTTTCTAATTCGGCTAACATATCTTCGACTTCTTTCAAAGAACTGGAGGTGCTTTGCTGCCAGTCAACCATCATTTCATCATAGCCCTCCTCGTGGCAAGCGAGGCATCTCTCCTTCTGCCATCGAATCATCATCTCGGTCTCGAGTCTGTGACAGCCAGTACATTTCACCCCTGCTTCATACATCATGTCGGGCACCTCTTCGGCCAAAAATTCCAGAGACCCAGAGTAGACCGCAAATTGATGTGGATGACAGACCCGACAGTAAGCCTCGGTTTGCTGGTGGCATTCAAAGCAGGCGGTCATGTGCGGTCTGTTTGTGGGCTCCGGAGTCCTGTCGTGTCGGATAGCGTTGTGACATGTGGTACATCGAGTCCCCACGTCTTCAATGTGAAATTTGTGAGGAATTTTGATAGCTCGCACATTGAACTTATAGCCTGTCTGTTCATCGGTGATGATGCTTTGGTGACACCGCACGCAGTTACTGTTAATCAGCCCCTCCTTGGCCGAATATCCTTTGGGTATCAACTGGCCGGGCTTGGCATGACATTCTGGACAAGTGACGCTGGCCGGGTGAACCTCAGACCCGCGCCAGAAATCGGAATATCCCTGTCGGTAATGGCAGGACATACAGAACTGCTCTTGGGAAGTGGTGTACTTCTCCAGTCCCCAGAAAAAGACAATTCCCGATATCATCACCACCGCCACACCGACAGAGAATAATTTTATGGATAAATGTGGAAGTTTCACTTTCTCTGACCCTTCTTATCTTTTTAGGCCTTAGTTATCGTCACCACCGTATCCATCCAGCATTGACCGCCACCGATGGGGTCCGAGGATATGGGAATGATAGATTTGGGATTCACCCCCTGGCCTTGCTCTCCCCACCACACCAGCTCAGTGTTGGGCTCCTCACTTTGAAACCTTTTCCCTTGGGCGATCCGTCCGTATTCCCAGTGGCCGCAGTTGTCTGAGATGGCCACCACCCGGGGATGGATGCCCTCAGTCACCCAGACCTTGGCTTTGAGCGATCCCGCCTCAGAGGTGACAATCACGCTATCTCCGGTCTTGAGCCCTCTGGCCCTGGCCGTTTCAGGGTTGATCCACATGGGATTGTCGTGAACGATCTCCGACAGCCACATGGCGTTGGCCGTATAACCGTGGGTGTGCACGTTCCACTGGAAGGTCGTCAGTATCAATTGCTCAGTTCGCAGCCGGCGATGCTCGGCCACGGGCTCATAGACCGGCAGCGGATGAAAGCCGGCTTTTTCAAGTCTTTTGGAATAGATTTCAAACTTGCCTGAGGGGGTGTTAAACCCCCTCTTTTCGTAGGATCGGTATTCCGGTTCTGCCTGGGGATCATACCAGAGGCCGTGTTCCTTCAAGTAGTCCAGCCCCCCGGCTTGGACCAGCCCATCGATCTTCGACAGAGAAGTCCTCAAATAGTCTTCTGTCGATTCGAAATCGAAGTACTTCTCCATGCCGCCGCCAATCCGCTTAGCCAGTTCGATACACATATCGGTAAAGGCGACCGATTCCCCTCGCGGTGGGATGACCGGCTGGCGGAGGCTGACGAAGGGCACAAATTCGAAGGTCGGTGGCGACTCCAGCCCCCACCGCTCCAGATAGGTGGCCTCCGGCAGGATGATGTCGGCCAAGGCGGCGCTCTCACTCATAAAAGAGTCCACCGCCACGTAGAAGGGCACATACCTCTGGCTCTTCAACACCTGAAGCGTAAGATGGTAGTTGGGGTTCGAGTAGGACGGGTTGGCTTTGTAGGTCATGTAAACACCGACCTTCAGTTTCCCCTCCCTGATGGCCGGAATAATCTTCTGCGGCACTTCGTGGGGCAGGAGGGGAAAATCTTGAGAGTGAACCAGCTCGCTCTTCGTGGCCGGCTCAGCAGGCCTGGGGTATGGCTCCTCCAACTGGTAGTAGCGGGGCAGACAGAATCCGCCTTTGATGTCGATGTTGCCGGTGATGGCGTTGAGCATGGCCACGCAGCGCTCGTTGTACACGCCGTTGGCGTGCTCGTTTACCCCACCGCTGGCCAGGGTTGTGGCCGGCTTGACAGTAGCAAATTCGTAGGCGATGCGCTCGATCTCCGAAGCTCTGACACCACTGATCTCTTCGGCCCATTGGGGAGTATACGGCCGCAGATGATCCCGCAGTTGGGCCACGGTGACGTTGGTCCACCTGGTGACAAAATCCCGGTCGTAAAGCCCGTGCTTCATGATCACGTGGGCCATAGCCAGAGCCACGGCCCCATCGGTTCCGGGCATAACGGGAAACCACTCGTCGCTTCGTCCGGCCGTCTGGGACAGGCGGACATCGAAGGTGACCATCTTGGCCCGGTTGTGCACCCGGCCGTCGAACATCCGCTCCGTTCTGGCCTCGGCAATTCTTTGGGTGAAGCTGGTGCGCAGAATGTGGGCTTCGTAGGGATTGCAGCCGAAGTTGAGGATGTAGCCGGTGTAGGCCACATCGTTGATATCTATGTCGGCCCCCCAAGTCAGTTGATGGGCTATCTTCTTGTTTGAGCCGCCCAAGTCGGCATGGTTGAAGGCATACGGCGTTCCGTAGGCGTAAAGAAAGCGCCGGACAAAATCCTGAGTGGACACGTCTCGTTCACTCAGAAAGACGAACTGTTCCGGGTGACCGCTGTCGCGGAGCTCTCTCAGCCTCCGGGCCACTTCGTCGTAGGCCTCTTCCCAGGAGATGCGCTTCCATCTGCCACCACCCCGGACCCCGACCCGCTTCAATGGGTAGAGTATCCTATCCGGATCGTAGACCTGATTGATTCCGGCCTGGCCTATGGCGCACAATCGGCCCCGAGAGTTGGGATGCAATCTGTTCCCACCGATCTTGACCAGGCGCCCGTATTCGACATAGCCGAAGATGCCGCAGCGGGCATAACAGCCCAAGCAGGTACTGGGTTTGGACTTGCGCAACTTTCCGGTGGTCCGCGAGACCTGTTTGCCCCCTTCCAATATTTGGAGGGCCTGCCCCAATCCGCCCACGGCCAGCAGCGACGTGGAGGCCACACCCAATTTCAGAAAGTCTCGCCGTTTCAATCTCGCCATGTTAAGCTCCTCTTTCTCCTCCTAATGCAGGGGGATGGACTGGCCGGCGATGACCACCACCACCCGCATGACAAACACCCCCACCAGCACCAGAACCGAAGCCGGGACCAATCCCCTCAAGAACTTTCCCGTTCTGGGCCAAAAGATGAGAACCAGAGGCACAACCCCGCCCAGAAAGATCTCCACTCCCAAGAAGAGAAAGCTGAAGCTGCCGTAAAGCAAGAGCTTGGCTACATGAAGGGCTTCCGTGGTGGAGGTCAGTAAAACCAAAATGTCGTTAAACACTAAGAAGAGATCGGCCATGATGCAGGCCCCCAAAATCTTCCCCAATCTCAGGATCAATCTCCTCTCCTTCTCCTTGGCCTCAGGAGATTTGGAGAACCACTGATTCTTCATGGCGGCGACTATGATCACCAGGGCCACCCCAGAAACCATGGCCGAAACGATGAACAGCGTTGGCATGAGGGCTGTGCTCCACAACGCCCTCCCCTTGCCCAGGGCCAGAATGAAGCCCGTATAGCCATGAGTAGCAATGGCCAGGGGAATACCCAAGACACCGAAGGCTCTGGCCATCTTGAGGTTGCCCTGAAAGACAAACCAGGCGTAAATCAAGCAGTTAATTGGATACATCGTCAACAGAAAAGAACCATACGTGATTGGTGACTTGGGATTGAGATAGACAAACAGGTGCCAAAATCGGGCCGGTTGTTCCAGGTCTAAGATAAGAGTTATGGGGGCCAAAATGAGCAAAACAGGAGCCAAGACTGCCCCGATCTTGCCGATGGGCTTGTACTCGGTCTGACCACCGATAGTGGAGATGGCGGAGATGACAAAAGATCCGGCACTCAATCCTGTTAGATAGAAATAGATGGCGATGAGCATCCCCAGTGAGAGGACATGAGGCGTATTATAAAGTTGTTGGACGTTCATTCCTTCTTCCACCCTTTCAATGGGTCCATCACATCCAGGTCAGCCCCAATGTAGTAGACCCGTGGGTCGGTGGCCATCTCCGGTTTGAGCACGTGCACCGGGTTGGTGGCCAAAAGTTGAGCCACTGTGCTTTTGGTGTCGTTCATGTCGCCGAAAAATCTGGCTGCACCCAGACATGTCTCCACGCAGGCGGGTTCTATGCCGGCCTCGACCCGATGGACACAGAAGGAACACTTCTGGACAATGTCCTTTAAGGGATTCACATACCTTACGTCGTAGGGGCAGGAAGCCATACAATAGTGGCAACCAATGCACCGGTGCGGATCGACCATGACAATGCCGTCCTCCCGCTTGTATGAAGCCTCCACCGGACAATTGGTGACGCAGATTGGATTTTCACAGTTGTTACACAGTGAGGGCAGAAAAGATCGACTCACATTCGGGTATGTCCCCTTTTCGATGATCTTCACCCAGGAGGCAAATACCCCCAGCGGCACGTCAAGTTCTGCCTTGCACGCTACCGAACAGCTATGACAACCAATACATTTGCGCAGATCTATGACCATCGCATATCTGATTTTGGCCATTCTCCCATTCTCCTATCAAGCCATTGGACGCATTCTCATAAAATTGATTTCAATCTTCTCAATTGCTCATCGAGCAGGCTCTCGGTGAGGGCAATGTTGTGGACCCCGAAACTGCCATCCCTCTTGATTGCGCCGACGGCCTTCCCGGCATCTCTGACAAGGTCCGGGTTGGTTTCGTCCAGTCCTCTGGCCTTCAACTCCGCCAGGCTTTTTTCGATCTCCTGCAACAGTTCTTTCGTACCTTCCTGCCACTGGACCATTAGCTCGTCGTATCCGTCACCGTGGCACTCGACGCATTTCTCTCGGCTCGACCTCACGATCTTCCCGCTCTCCAGGCCGTGGCAGGCCACACATTGGACCTCTGCTTCGGCCATGGCGTCTGGAGACTTTTCTGAAACCAAATCCAACGTCCCGTAGTACATCGCCGCTTGTGTCTCGTGACAGGTTTGACAACTCTTCCGCCCGTTTTTATGATGGCACTCCAGACACTTCTTCCTGGAAAGAATCAATTCGCCGTGTTTCCTAACGTTTGAATGGCACACGTTACATTTGAGCCTTTGGCCGACGATGTGCTTGTTATGAGAAAAGGTCAGGCCAAAGACTTTCACGTTAATCTCCTCCTGTCCGTAATGACAGCTCGCACAACCAGAAGGGATCAAATCACTGTAGGTCCTGTATTGAGGAATGCGATAGCTGGAGGAGATGACCTCAATGGCCTCCTTCAGATTTTGGTAAGCCGAGGTGAGGAGTTTATCGGCATACTGGATATTGTGGATACTCCCACCGAATCTGACCAAGTTTATGTTAAAGCGCGCCTCTTCCACCAGAGCCCTGGCTTTGTTTTTGATCTTTTTCTTCTTTTTTGAATTCTCAACCTCCTTTTCCACGGCCAGGTATATTCTGTTCAATTTTTCCACCCGTTCACTGGTCGTCTCCTTCCACTGTTTCAAGATGCGCTGATATCCCTTTCCGTGGCAAGGTTCGCAGGATTCGGGCCTGGCCAGAGTGTATTCACCCATCTCCTGAAAACCCATGGCGTCTTGATGGAAAACATGGCAGCCCTGGCAGCTTAAGCTGCTCTCGAACATGGGGCTGGGAAGAGACGGCACACCTTTCCCTCCCGTGCCGGCGTATAAATCGGCCTGAGCCTGATGAAAATGGGGATGGCAAGTGTGGCAGTCCGGCACTCCACCCGCCATTCTGGGAGACTTGTGCTGAATGGGCAGATGGCAGGCCTGGCACTCGATCTTGTGCTGAGTGAGATGGATGTCGTGCAGGAACCTGTCCTGGTCGTACTTGTCCAATCGGTCCTGCTCCCAGTGGCAACTGTAGCAATTCTCTCGGGGCACGGCCCCATCTCCCACGGTCATGGTCCCGTGGCACTTGTGGCAGTCGATATCTTGGGCCATGATGGCTGCATGGTCAAAGGTCCCCTCCGCCACGGCCAAACTCCCCTGGGGTGCATCGTGGCAGAAGTGGCAGCCGGAAATCTCCTTTTCCCCGGGACCGGTTTTAAAATGGCACAGAAAGCAGGTGCTCTCAGTCACAGTGATGTGTTTCCCTTGAACGATCTGAGAATGACAACTGGTACACCTGATTCTCTTTCCCCGTCTCATCTGTGTCAGATGAGGCCCATGATCGAAATAGACCCGCTTAAACTTCGCCCGGCCCGAGAGCAGCCTTTTTTCATGACAACCCGCCTGCAGGCACGCCTCATCGGAGATCTCGGCCCACGGTTTTCTCTTTTTATAGGTGCCAGATATGTAGCTAAGCACCTGTTCCAATCCCACAAACTTGGCCCTCAGTTTCGACT
>JBHIER010000114.1:0-8744 GCA_046760705.1 bacterium | reverse complement strand
GTGGCCTTTTTTGAATGTGGAGTGTGTCCGGTTAGACGTGGCGCTTTAGAAAGCGAAACCAAGGTTTCGCAGTCCAAAGAGGAGGTAGATACAACCGCTATGATTAGGGAGAAGAGACATGTATAAAGGAATTGCACTCTTATCCGTATTGATTATGGCGACGAGTGTTGCCCCGAAAGTAGAAGCCCAGTCAGAAGCGGCACTTCTGTTTCTGTTGATTAGCCCAGGTGGGCGAGCTGTCGGGTTGGGAGAAGCGTACACGGCCATTTCGGATGATGCCCTGGGTTTGTATTATAATCCGGCCGGGATTACTCAGGTACAAAATGCTTCCCTCCATGTCACCCGGTCACGATGGCTGCCAAGGTGGGGAGGGATGCAATATACATATTTCGGAGGTGTGGTGAACACGAGAGGTTGGGGAACTGTGGGCCTCAGCTATACGCGGATGAGTTATGGCAAACAAGAGCAGGTGGGGCCGACCGCTGAGGCTTTGGGTGAATACGAGTCTTACGATTATGCCATAGGCCTCTCTGGCGCCTACCAGTTGTCCAGCCTCCTTTCTCTGGGAGTGAGTGGAAAGATTATTAAAAGTAATGGGGGGCCTGTTAGTGCCACGGCTGGAGCGGCAGATATTGGGGTTCAATTAAGAAACATCCTTCCCCGGCTGACGTTTACGGGACATGATCTTCTCTCCGGGGAGAAAAGGAGAATTCTGAGGCACAGAAATGCACCGGGCCTTACCCTGGGGGTTTCGCTCCAGAATATGGGGCCCGGCGTTTCGTACGATGGCCTCGACCAAAAGGACCCCCTTCCTCAGAATTTCAGGCTGGGGCTGGCCTACAATTTTTTCGACACCGACGCCCTGGGCATTTTACTCACCTACGATTTTGAGAAACTTCTGGTGAAACGACACCCCGATGGATCTTACGATCCCTTTTACAAGGCACTCTTCACCGCATGGTCAGAGAAACCCGTAACCCACCATTTCGGCGTTGAATGTACCCTGTTTTATTTGATCTCATTTCGGTACGGATATTACAACGATCGATACGATCGGCAAACGAAAGAGTCCACCTGGGGGCTCGGAATTGGGACGGAAAACGCCAGATTCGACCTCGGCCGGTATTCGTCAGATACTATTAAAGGAGCGATTACCATTGTTTTCTGATAAACCGATATGGAGGATATTATGCGTTCGCTCATAACGATGTTGGTAGCTATAATCCTTTTAACACCCCTGACTGCTGGTGGTGGAGAAAACTCATTGGGGATATATGCCGGAGGGTTCTTCCCGACCGGGGATGAGGCAAAATGGATAGATCCGAGCCCCAATTTTGGGGTGTTGCTCATAAGAGGGATAAAGCCTCGATGGGACTTTAAAGCCGATCTGATGTTTTCACCCGTGTTCGACGGCACTGAAACGAATCAGCTTCAATTTACCGCTACTGCGGGCTGGCGATACTTTCTCAGCCCGATTAAGCAGAGACATCCCTATGTTGGTTTTGGAGTCGGCCTGATGAGGTTTTCAAGCGAGCAAAAAGGTAGCTACCCCTGGTATTATTCTGCGCAACATTATGCCTCTTACACTGGGATCAGTGTGGCAACAGATGCAGGTTTCACCATCCCGGTGTGGGCCGGGGTAGATTTAGACGTAAATTTCAAAACGCTCTTCAATATACCAGTCAAAAAGGAGGCAAGCAACACTCTTCAGTTTCTATTCTCTTCCGGAGTCAATTTCTCGTTATGATTTTTCGCTTCCATTGGGAGAGAGCCGATGTCGTCTGGATTTATGTTGCCACTTTATGGGCTGTTGATCAGCCCCAACCAGAATGAGCCGAAGTAAAAGAAAAAAACGGACCAACGGACTAACGGATTCTCAAAAGAAAGAAGTGATTTGAGATGAGAACTTTTACCGTTTTGTTACTATCATTTGTCCTCGTGGGGTTGGCAGTCCCTGCCTGCGCAGATTGGATCGACAGCATTGCTGTTGTGCCGCCCACCCCTTCCGAGGCAGATTCGATTAGAATAATAGTGAGCGGCACTTTTGGCTGTCTCAACACCGAGCTTGTCGAGGATTCATTTTCCATCGAAGGCCAGACCATTTCAATTGAAGTTGTCAGCCAGCAACCGCTCCTCTGCCTTCCAGCCCTGGCACCCTGGCAGGTGACCGAAGAGATCGGCCCACTATCCGCCGGGCACTATTCTGTGGTAGCAATATTGAGGGACGCCTGGGGAGTGACCCACGATTCGAAGAGTTCATCTTTCTACGTAGGTGAAATCCTTTATTCCAGAGGATGTTTGCGATCTGGTCCTGGTATCTGCCAGTCAGCGTTGTGCTACTACTTGGATCCCGACCCGGGTTATGAAGAGTACGTGATCGGTTGTGATATGTTCAACCCCGATCCTTTTTGCATATTAAATCTACTCGGACGTGAGGGCTATCATGTGGAAGTGACTGGCCATCCAGGTTGGTGCAGTGTCGAATGTGGGGCACTCATTATTGATGACCTGGTGGTTCTCAATCCACCGGTGACACTCTCCGTCCAGGACACCAATGGCCTTTCCGGGGATACGGTCTTAATAGATATCAGCTTAGACAATCCCCAGAGTATAGAAGAGCTGCAGTTTAGGTTGTTCGACGACAGTCCCGGTTGGCTCACAGCAATAGATGTACTCACCACCCACCGAACAGCAGGTTTCACCGTGGAGTACTACCAGGACACCTTGGGGGCGGTATCAGTTTCGATCTTCAGCCTCATCGATTCTGTTATCGCCCCGGGGGAAGGTCCGATCCTACAAATCCTCTACACCGTCAGCCTTTATGCTGAGCTCTGTGACTCGGCGTCAATCGAGGCGTTGGATGCCATGATTGTTGATGAAAAAGGGGAGTCTCGCTGCCTGACCACTCAATCAGGAAGGTTTCTTTCGTGGTATTGCTCTACCATTACCAAAGGTGACCTGAACCTTGACTGTGTCCTCGATATTAGAGACGCCGTTTTTCTGGTCAATTATATTCTTGAGAGCGAAGAGCCTCTGTTATATCCCTGGTGTGTCCTCGATTGCAACGGAGATGGTAAGGTGGATGTCCAGGATGTGGTTTGGATAGTGAATTGCATCCTGGGCATACATTGTCCCCCGACAGGGGCTATGAAGATTACTCCCGCTGTTGTTGAATACCTGCAATCTCTGGAGCCCTACTTTTCAGCAGAGGACTTTGCCAGGTTCATGGCTCTGGTCAAGGCGGAGACAGGGGTTCCGGTTGAATACACCCTGTCTCAAAACTATCCAAACCCGTTTAACCCGGCGACCACCATCCGCTACGCCCTGCCAGACGCAAGACAAACTCACGCCAGTTTGAAGATTTACAACATCTTAGGCCAGGAAGTGAGGACTTTGGTGGATGAGGTGAAAGATCCGGGATTTTACGAGGTCACCTGGGATGGTAAGGATGCCTTTGGCAACAATGTGGCCAGCGGAGTCTACTTCTATCGCCTCACAGCGGCTGATTTCAGCCAGGCCAAGCGGATGGTATTGATGAAGTAGGGGCCGACCTCTGTGTCGGCCCGTTATTTGGGCGGACACGGACGTCCGCCACTACGGGGAGGCAGCCGTCGGGGCTGCGTAGGCCTCGGCGGCTTCATCCTCTACCAGAATTAACCAAAGTAACGAGAAAACGGACCAACGGTCTAACGGTCCAATGGAATTAACGGACAAAAACGGAGTAACCGTGTACGAATTAACCGTTTAACCAATCACCAATTAACCAACCAAGGAGGTTGAACCATGAAAAAGCTCCTTTTTGTTGCGGTTTTGCTGGTGGGGTCTGGAGTATACTCCACCTGTGCCCTTGCCCAAACCGATGCTGGGCTCTTATACCTGATGATTAAGCCGGGAGCGCGGGCCGCTGGTTCGGGTGAGGCTTTTGTGGCCACCGCCGACGATGCCACGGCCACCTACTACAACCCGGGCGGCCTGGCTTTTCAAACGGGCAAAGCACTCAGCATGTCCCACACAAAGTGGTTGCCCGCTCTTGCCAATGACCTATATCACGAGTTTCTTGCCTATTCGTGGCACCAGGAGGGATTAGGACATTTAGGCATGTACATCATCTACATGTCGTATGGCCAACAGGTCAGAATGAGTGAGACTGCTGAGTTCTTAGGAACGTTTCGATCCTTCGACACGGCCCTGGGTTTATCCTACGGTGCCCGGTTGTCAGATAGGTCTTCGGTTGGGGTGACCATAAAGATCCTTCACAGCCGGTTATCACCGAAAGGGACAGCAGCGGAGAAGGGCCCTGGCTCAGGAACCTCCTGTGCCGTTGACCTGGGCTATCTCCATAGAGACCTCTTCACCCAAGGGTTCTCCTTTGGGGTCAACCTGCAGAATGTGGGTCCGTCCATAACCTACATCGATGCTGGACAAGCCGACCCATTGCCCCAGAATCTGAAGGTGGGATTTGCGTATCAGATCTTCCAATCGGAGTTCAATAGCCTCAAGCTGTCCGCCGACTTCAGCAAACTGCTTGTGAGAAGAACCAAAGACAATAAGACAGACCCCTTCTACAAGGCTCTGGTCACCTCCTGGACCGATAAGAAATTGAAGACAGAGATCAATGAGGTGATCACCAACGTCGGACTGGAGTACTGGTACGGGTCCTGGGTCTCGCTGAGAACCGGTCTTAATCGGGACACATACTTCGGGGAGGGCAAAGCATACGTGACCTTCGGGGCTGGATTGAAGTACCGTATGCTTCAATTTGACATGGCTTACATGCCGGCACCCAAGACACCTCTGGCCAACAACACTCGATTCTCTTTAACGGTGAGATTATAAGATGAGACCGAGCGCCGTGGCTTTGGTGGCTTGTACAGATGAGTTTGATCCTTTGGGATTGGGCCGATTGGCGGGCGGTCAGAGACGACCGCCCCTACATTTGCTCTATCACGTAGGGGCGGAACTCAGTGTTCACTCGTCATTTCGGGCGGAACCCGTGGGATAGATTATCCAACGGGGGGACAGGAACGACCCCTATGGAGCTTTTTAGAAGAGTTTGGGTTTTGTCATGATCGTGAGGACTGTCCAGATGTTCACCCTTTTTCCGCCACCCACACAATATGTTGGGGAAAAGGCGTTTTCCAAATAGATAAAAAAAGTGCAAAAAAGTTCTTGTCTAAATCTGTTCAGGATATTATTATTTGGGTGATTTCAAATCTATTTGCCGGGTTTCAACCTTGCTATTTGCACCCACCGGATATCTATTGGGGGTAGGAACGAACGCTCTAATTTGAGGAGGGATGCGATGATGAGACCAGCTCTTAAAACCCATTGGGTTGTATTGGCTGCATTGCTCTGGGCTGTATTCTATTATGGTTCAGTCTCTGCAATGCCAGCGCCAAATTTCCTCATTACGGTGACTCAGCCCGACGGCACCCCCATTCAAATTCGCCTCTTCGGTGACGAATGGTACAGTTGGGCCGAAACCGAGGACGGGTATACCGTCATCCAGGATGAAGATGGATGGTGGAGGTATGCTCAACTTGATGAAAAAGGAAGGTTCATTCCTTCGGATATTGAAGTCTCACCGAAAGGGGTCAGGAAATCGGCTGAGATTCAATTCACCAAAGGGCTGAGAAAACATCTGCGGGAATCCCAAGAAGTGGTACAAGAACGTTGCGAAGAGATGCATCTTAAGCCCTTTCAATTCAATCCCAGACTCTCTTACAGAGAAGGGGAAGTTCCCATCACCAACAATATCTTGTTAATCTTGGTTGACTATCCAGATTTGCCTCATACCGAGACCATCGAATCTTTCGGTGACATGATGGGTCAGGAGAATTACGACGGCACGGGCAGTTTCAACCAATACTACCGCGAGATTTCCTATGACAAGTTTGGTGTTACGGCCACAGTTGTCGGCTGGTACACTGCGCCCAACCCTCACGGCTATTATGGATGGGAGAGGGATAGTCTCACCCAATCATTGAACCGGGTCCACGAATTGGTCGCCTGGGCAGTGCAACAAGCAGACGCGTCCGTTAATTTTTTGCAGTTCGATAACGACACCAATGGAGTGGTCGATGGTCTCTTCCTCGTCCACGCTGGACCGGGGGCCGAAGAGGGCGACAGTAGGAATATCTGGTCGCACAGACATTTCCTGCATTGGCATTACGGCGATGATCGTCGATTCGCTGATGGGGATACAATCGATGAGTATGTCATCGTACCTGAGAAATTTGAGACCGGCCATGCCAGAATTGGGACTTACTGTCACGAGTACGGGCACGTTCTGGGTCTGCCTGATCTTTATGACCCAGACGGTAGCTCGTACGGGATCGGATATTGGGGTCTGATGGGTCTGGGAGGCTGGGGTGGGGACGGGGAACATCCGGAGACCCCCTCTCACATGTGCGCCTGGTCTAAGATCAAACTTGGTTGGGTCTCACCCGACGTTCCAACTGAAGATCGAATCGGGCAGTTCATACTCAACGTGGAGGAGAATCAGCAAATCCTCAAACTGTGGACCAACGGCGATCCGTCGGAAGAATATTTCTTGGCAGAGAACCGGGACACAATCAAATTTGACCAACATCTTCCCGGATGCGGGCTCCTGATCTGGCACATAGATGAGACTGCGGTTGACGAGTGGGGAAGGCTGAGTAACCAAGACGAGAATCGTAAGGCGGTGGATCTGGAAGCGGCCGATGGTGATGAAGATATGGACTATCGGCAGAATGAGGGTGATGATGGCGACCCGTTCCCAGGCGCAAAGGGAAATCAGACCTTCAATGCCAGCTCCAATCCAAACAGCCGGGACTACCGTGGGCACAATACCTACGTTGAGGTCAAGATCATGAGCCCTGGTTGCAATCCCATCCTTGCGGATTTAAAGGTGAGTGGGCCGCCTGGCAGTCCTGACCTTGTCATTAGAGACTGCCCAGCCGATGTCGGAGTCGAGCCGGATATCTGGTGCATGGATGACTTTGTGAGCAGCCCGGACATCTGGATTGATAACGACGGCGATGGCCAACCCGATCCCTTTGGGCCGGGGGTCGTCAATAGAGTGTGGGCCAGGATATGGAACATCGGCAGCGCCCCGGCCACTGACGTGAGAGTGTCCTTTTGGCGGGCAGAGCCCACATTGGGCCTCCGATTCCCTGACAATGCCGCCAGAATTGTGGACCACATCACAGGAGACAGCGCGGTGTCCGTAGGGTTGATCCCGGGCAACCAAACCCCAGGATCGGGACCTGGAACAGTAGTTTCCATCGACGCCCTACTGCCAGAACCGCCCTACTGTATGGGAGTGATTGCGGAAAATGATGAGGACCTCCAAACAAGCATATCTCCTCTCGACGACAACAATCTGGCTCAGTTGAACCTATGGTCTCTCCGTCAGAGGTCGGTACCTGGGGAACAGACAGTCATTGCATCCGCCATCACAGCGGCCAACCCAACGGATCGGTGGCGCTGCTTTGAGATCGTAGTCGACGGCAGTCTCCTGCCTCTCGACTGGGATGCCTGGGCTGAGCCCGAGAGCCTCGATCTTGACCCCGGAGAAGAACTGCCAGTCACCCTCTGGGTCATTGCACCCGTTGGGGCAGCCCACGGTGATACTGGAGTTGTCTTTGCAGATCTGTTCGAATGTGGGGAGTTGGACACTTCATTGGGGGCTGTGGTCATAGACGTGGGGATCGACAACGTCCCACCGGATACGGTTGAAGACCTGACAGCTATGAGGTTGTGTCCAGAGGGGGACGATTTCTCGACCGATCTGTACACGGTTCAGCTCACCTGGTCACCGGTGCAAAAGGATGTGGCCGGAAATTCCGAGGAAATCAGACTCTATTATATTCATCGGGATACAACGGAGGGTTTTGAGCCTGATTCCACCAATTTGGTCGATTCCACGGCCGCAGATGCAGACACCCTACTCCCCGATTTTCAATGGAAGGATCGTCCGGACCTTACACCTCCGACCTTCGCCGCTAAGTCTATAGCAAGTGGTAATATAAAGTACTACTACAAAGTGGCGTCTGTGGATAGAGCGGGAAACCTATCAGCGCCGAGCAATGAGGCCTCGCCGCGCAGGGTTTCGTGCGATTCGTGCGTGGTTCAGTTGACACACTCTTTCACCGGCGAGGCGGCGTATGATGAGTTGGGCTATTCGGTCTCCGGGGCCGGGGATGTGAACGGCGACGGCTTTGACGACCTGATCGTGGGGGCCCCGCTCAATGATGCGGGTGGCCCGGACGCTGGGCGAGCGTATCTCTATTCCGGCACCACCGGCGCCCTACTTTATACCCTCCCCGGTGGGGGGCCGGGTGACCATTTCGGCTGGTCGGTTTCCGGGGCAGGGGATGTGAACGACGACGGCTACGCGGACCTGATCGTGGGGGCCCCGCTCAATGACGCGGGGGGGGCGGACGCTGGGCGAGCGTATATCTATTCCGGCGCCACCGGCACCCTGCTTTATCCTTTCACCGGCCAGGCAGCGGGAGACTGGTTAGGCGTTTCGGTTTCCGGGGCCGGTGATGTGAACAACGATGGCTATGCCGACCTGATCGTGGGGGCCCCGCTTAATGATGCGGGTAGCACGGACGCTGGGCGAGTGTATATCTATTCCGGCGCCACCGGCGCTCTTCTTTACACCTTCACCGGCGAGGCGGCAGTCGACCAGCTCGGGAGTTCGGTCTCCGGGGCAGGGGATGTGAACAACGACGGCTGTGACGACCTGATCGTGG
>JBHIER010000113.1:0-8788 GCA_046760705.1 bacterium | reverse complement strand
GATAAAATCTACCCTGAGATCGTCGTCACTATTTTTCACTACTATCCCTTTTGAAATCTCGTATATGAGGTGATCGGGAGCCCTCGATAGGCGAATAACATCAAAGGGTAGTCTAAATTCCTTTTCGAGCTCGATGGAAAAACGGATCTCATACCACAAATCTCTGGCGACCTGATTATTCTCATCCAAATATAGAGCTATATCCACGTCTCCAGGTTCACTCTCTTCTACAAAAGACCCAAAAATATAGGCAAATATGATTTCTTCCCTTTTACTCAAGAAAGATCTCATACTCTCCACCAGATTCGGTTTGTTCAAGGGTACAGCCTTTTCTCTCATTTTATCCTCTATCTCAGGTGACAGGGTTTTGTCACCTTGCCACGTCACATCAGCCTCTCTTCCGGAGCCTGCAGGAGTTCTCTGGCTAACTCCAACATACTGGTTGCATCCTCCCTTGTAACTTCTCTGTGACGTTCGTATCTGGCTTCGTTCCTGAGTCTCAACCCACGATTCACTTTCCGGCCCACCTCCCTTGGAAATTCCTCGGTCTTTATATATAATCTCGAGAACTGCTGCACTGTAGTGTTGTGCCGGCTAGGAATATCCCGTCCCTTCAATATGAGAAAGCCTTTGAGGCATAGTTCTACAGTGTTATAGGCACCGTCGATAAGTAATCTGTAGTTTCCTAATTCCAGATTTGGACAGCTTTCTCTGTAATACTGGCCTGCAAGCTCCAGAAACTCTCTGGCTTCGCCTCTTTTGATCTTCTCTTCCGATATGGAGTACATCTCCCTCTTTTTTTCGATAACCTTCCTATGGAAGTAAGAACTATTGCTTCTTAGTTCGTCTATGCAACCAACAATAGGCTGGACCATCTCATCGTATGTAACCACAGTCTCCAATCCCACACTATCGCATTCTTCAGCCACCCTTCTCAAGCTGTTGAAGGCAACTATAAAGAGGTCAATATCACTTTCTTTGGTGACTCTATCCTCAGCCAGACCTCCGAAAAGATACACCTTGGCGATAACTTCACCCACAGGCCCAGAGGTGAGGGCGCGGATAAAAAAGTCCGTCGCCTCTCTTTTCTTCCGTGTGAGTCTGTCCACAGGATCTTTCATATTGCTCAGAGTAAAAGTCGATATTATGGATCTTCAGTCCAGAAGGTAAGACCGTTGTAGTAGTATTTTTTCACTGTACCGCCTGGCTGCGTGCAACGCACAGGCAGGTCCGAATCCATGTGTTCAACTTTAGTGGATTTTATCGTTTTTCCATCCCAGCCCGGTATTTCTTTCTCTATGTTTGGCTCAGAATAACTTACTTCAAATCTCTCTTTCTTCATCACTTTGTTTTTCCTTCTTTAAACTTTTGCTCTGCCGTGTCGAGCACAGCACAGGCAGGTGCAACTACAGCAAAAAATATCCCAACTTCTGAAAATTCAAAGAGGTGACATTTTCCTGTCACCTTTGTCACTTTTGTCACCTAAGCCGTCACAGTGCCATTCTGCAAAAAGGGCTTTGAAACCCCGAGCCACAATCGGAACTCGCCGATTGAGGTTCAAAATCTTTTTCCCTCAAGCTCATGGTGATTCCGGTGCCAACAATGGATAAACCTACCTCCTGTAACCAGGCTTTGAAGATATTAATCTTCTCTCGAGGAAGCAATCTAATTACCCCGTTGAGAATCAAATTATAGAAATCCCTGAAATTACTCACAGTATAAGACTGGACAAATATAGAATAATATCCTGCCTTTTGAACACATTTCTCGAACTGCCAAAGAAGTACAGTCTTCCCCATACCATAGTCCCCAATTACACCAAGATATCTGGGCTTTCCGTGGACAGTATCTCGACCGGTTTCGGTGTTGTAAGGATTGACAATTTTATTTCTCATCCCAATATCGTTCCGTACTACCTGTAACTTCTGAAAAATCAAAGATGTGACATTATCCTGTCACCTTTGTCACTTTTGTCGCCTGCCCTGTTAAGCATAGTGGTACAACCACATACATCAGGTGCTTCTCTCTCGTATGTCATCAAAAACCCGTGCAATAACCTACTCCGTCATATTCTCTCCAACAGCTCGTCCGGCGTCAAGACCGGAATTTCATCTTGCTCGTAATGTTTTATATTTCTCGTGACAATGTAGTTTACCTTTTTATCATGCTCGACCGAAGTAGAGGGTAGAATTCCTACGAGTTTGAAAAACTCCGGATCAATGCGAACGTCGGGATATTTGCGTCGAAATTCCTCCTCCGTTCTCTGACCATTCAATATAGGGGATCACCCACCTTTAGTCAATCAAAAACCTCACCATGTTGCTTGGCAGCCCATCTCAAAAGAGGGCCGATCCGTCCGCATCCTCCGGTACGGGAACGCCCATCAGAGCCAAAATGGTCGGCATGAGGTCGGTGATGCTGAAGTCCTCGGCTGATATCTCCCTACCTCTCACGTACAACGCTGCATCCTCGAAGGTGTGCATGCCCACCAGGGGACCCTTGTGGGTCAACTTCTCCCGGTCGAGGTTGCCTTTCAGATCGTAACCATCCTCAGGCACAGCCACCAGATCGGGTGCCTGCTCGAAGCAAGGGCCGCTGTACAATTCTTCTCTCTTATAGACAGCTTTTATGATCCTCTCCCCCGTGTCCGGATCGACCATGGTGGGCAGCTCGCCGATCAGCTCCTCCCTCACCTGCTCGTACCCTTTCCCCGCATCTACGCTGCCCATCTGCTCCCGCCCTTTGAGGTTGACGAAGATACGCCCAGGGATGAGGCTGTAAGCCTTGGACCCGGTTTCGATATCGGCTAAGGCCCTTTTCTCCCCGTCCCTCAATGTCAGATACCCTTTCTCCTCCAACCACCGGTTGACGAAGACCTCTTTTTTGAGGGTGCAGAACCCGTGATCGGAGAGGATGATCAGTTCAATCTCATCACCCAGCTTGCTCTCCATCTCTCCCAAAAATCGGTCGATCTCCCGATAGAATCTGACGAATTCAGGAGCATACGTCTCATCTTCGCTCTCCCACTGTTCCCAGAGAAAGTGGTTGATGCGGTCTGTCTCCATGATGTGCACTTGAAAGAAGTCCCATTCCTGGTGGTCCATCAGATAGAAAGCCATCTCTATCCTTCTCTCCAGGGTGTGATGTAAGTCCTGCAGAAATTTCTCTTTATCTTGGTGGGCCTGCCAGGCATCGACATCGATCCGGTACCCCATTTCCTCCAGTTTGGCAGAGAGCGATTGGGGATAGACCGCCTTTTCGAGCTTGGTGGCCAGAAAGCCGGATACCAGCACTCCACTCACCTCTCGGGGAGGATAGGTGACCGGAACATTCATAACTACGACCTTAATCCCGTTTCTACTCAGGATCTCCCACAGCGTCTCTCCCTTCATGTGTGATGAAGTGGGAATAAAAATCTCCAGGGGATTGGGGTGTCGATCGACGAAGCCGTAAATGTTGTGTTTGCCTGGATTTTTTCCGGTCATGTACGATGACCAGGCCACCGAAGAGACGGTGGGGATGACAGAGTTCATCCTGTTGAAAGAGCCTTTCTCCACCAGCCGGGTGAAATGGTCCATCACCCCCGCGGCCATCTGCTGCCGGAGGAACGAGTACGGGACGCCGTCGATACCGATGACGACAACCTTGCGCTTCTTTTCTCTTTTGCTCCGCTTGAAAAGGTTCATCTCTCTTCTGTCATCAATCATTGCCACTAAGTCACAAAGACATTTTGTAACTATTCAGCTTACCTCTTTGGATAACCTCATTACACCTGTCATTCCGCTTAATAATTGCATCAAAAATATCCCAGATCGGCCAGTCTCTTTTCGAGCCGGGTCTGTTCTTCGGGACTGTACACAGTCTCGCCATCTTTGGCGACCGACTTCCCCACAAAACCCGGGGGAGGCTCTATCCCCATCAAGTGCAAAATCGTCGGGGCCACATCCGTGATGTGGAGCCCTTCGAGGTAACGTCCTCCGTCCCCTGTTGCGGCGTCGAGGATGAAGGTGCCGAGAGTATCGTGGTTAGCGTCGTCCGGGCCGGTGTCGTTCTCGTAGGTGTATACGGAACCTGTCCCCAACAGACCTTGGGAACGCCAGTTGAGGTCACCGAAATAGATGATGATATCAGGCGGTATGTTGCGGATTTCCCGGTAAGTCTCATCGGGGAAGAAGACTTTTGTCCCGAGAGGGCGCCCCTGTTCGTCGGTGATGGCCTCCAGCTTGGCCTTCAGTTCGGCGCGGAGGTCTTCGACCTTCTCCTGGGGAACCACCCCCTGGGGCTCGCGGCCCTGAACGTTCAGAATGAGGCGTCCGTAATAGCCGCCGTACCCCCAGGCTCTGGTCTTCGACCAGTCGATCTCGGCCTCTTCCAGTTTAGTCGGCCCATCGGGTATACGTTTCACACCAAGGTATCCCTCTTTCAGGAGCCACTCATTGATGCAGATACCACCGACCATCCTTTTGGCCCCGTGATCGGAGACCACCATGACGGCCACGTCCTCTCCCGCCGCCTCGATCAACTCCCCTACCTTGGAATCGAGGGCCACATAGTACTCCTTCATTGCATTCTCATAGGGATTGCCGGCTTGGTATTTTGGATGGCTGACGTCGAAGAACTTCCAGAAGCCGTGATGTATTCGATCCGGACCCATCTCCACCATCATGAAAAAATCCCACTCCTTGGTAGTAACCATGTGGCGGGCCAAGGAGAACCGCTTCTCCGTCATCCGATAGATGTCCTCCAGGAGTCGGCTCTTATCGTCGGTGCGAAAATCGCGGACGTCGAAGAGATATTCACCCACCTGCTGGGCCACCTCTCTTTTGAACTCGCCGGGATAGGTGAAGGTACTCTCCGCATCCGGAGTGAGAAAGCCGGTCACCATGATACCGTTGACCGGTTTGGGGGGATAGGTCTGGGGCACCCCTAAGAGGAGCACCTTCTTTCCGTGTTGTCCGAGAATATCCCAGACTGTGGGCACTCTGACCGCGGTTGAATTGGCGATGCTTAAGCCCCCGTAGGAATGGTCTTTGCGATTGCGAAAACCGTAGAACCCCAGTTGCCCCGGATCCTTGCTGGTGACCATGGACATCCAGGCCGGGCAGGTGATGGGCGGTATGGTGCTCTCCAGAGGACCGTAGATGCCCCTGTTCATCAACCCGTTGAGCACCGGAAGTTCGTAACGCCACCGGGTGAAGACGAGATCCGGAACGAGGGAATCCAACCCGATCACCATCACTCTCCTGTTTTTTACCAAACCGATTCTCACCTCCCATTAGGTGGACAACCCCACGTTGAAGGATGGATACTTTTCAAAAGATGTTCCTCCTCGTTACTACACCACCACGTCATTGCGAGGGACCAAGGCCCGAAGCAGTATGAAGCAGTATGCAGACATTATGAGGATTGCTTCCCCCGGATCAAGCCCCGTGGGATAGAAAGTTATCCAACGGGCCAAGTCCGGGGTCGCAATGACAGCCACTATTTCTCAAACATCTCTTCATCGACCACCTTCACTGGGCAACTGACCCGCTGGGTCAGGCTCTCTCTCATCGGGCCGAAGATAAGGCGGAAAAGATGGGACTTCTCCGGCTGATTGAGCAAGATCAGATCGATCTTTTCCTGCTGGGCGATGCAGGCCCCTTCTTGCACCAAGTCCCCCTCCAAAAGGAGGCTCCGGCAAGCCACCCCCTTTTTGCGGGCCAGCCCCTCGATCTCCTCCAACTGGGTCCTGGCCCGCTGTCGGTAATTTTCGGTGATGTCCGATTTCAAATCGCCGCTCGGCTTGTCGCCCGTAAACCCGATGTAGATGAGCTACCAGGAGACCGATTCGGGGACGCGGTCGCTGATCACAAAACCGGAGATCAACTCGGCTCCTTCACGCTGAGCCTCATCCACCACGTAGGAGACGGCTTGGGGAGAGAAGATCATGGTCGATATGAGGTACAGTATTTTCCGCATCTTCTCTCCTTTCAAAGCATAAGACCGATGAGTGGCCAATAGAATTTAATCGTAATCAAGAAGAGGATCAAGTAAAAAAAAGATCAGAGCCCGCCTCCTTTGAAGGCATCGCTGATGTGGTAGTGCGATGGTGGCCAGCCCAAAACGATTCGAAAAGAAGATCCACGTCAGAATGGTGAGCAAGGCAATGACCCCAATACGCCTATTTCAATCCGGCGGAACGATGCCCTTCTTCTCTAAGTAGGCCACAACTTTGGCCGCACACTCCTCTACGTCCTTCTCCCCTGCTTTGAGATGAATCTCCGGCTGGAGAGGCGGCTCATAAGGGGCTGAGATTCCAGTGAATTCGGGGATCTGGCCCTCCCTGGCCTTCTTGAACAGCCCCTTGGGGTCGCGCCTCTCGCAGACTTCAAGGGGGGTATCGACGTAGATTTCGATGAAGTCTCCGACTTCGGCCAGGGCCCTGGCCTTATCCCTGTCGTCCCGATAGGGTGAAATGAAAGCCGTTAACGTAATAATCCCCGTTTCGGTGAAAAGGTGGGCTACCTCGCCGATACGACGGATATTCTCCTCGCGATCCTCTGGTGAAAAGCCCAGATTTTTGTTCAGTCCGTGGCGGATGTTGTCGCCATCAAGGACGACGGTGAGGCACCGCCGCTGATGGAGGAGATAAGCAACCTCATTGGCGATGGTCGACTTACCCGAACTGGGCAGACCCGTAAACCAGAGGGTCACCCCACGATGGCCGAGGAGTTTCTCCCGATGGGCCTTGGTCACCTTGTGAGGGTGCCAGGTGATATTGGATGGTTTCTGCTCCGTCATTTGTGTTGCCTCCATTTCTTACAATTCAAGTTTGAGCCAGTGTGAATCCTTTCACAGTAAAGAGTCAACTTCATTACACTTCAGAATTCATGGCATGAATGAATTACTCGACTCAAACATCCAAAGAAACAAGACACCTGTATAGAATTTGTAGTGTAGGGGCTTGTCCCCGTCCCATATACGCCCACAAGGGGCTACACTCCATTTTGACAAAAGCATATCTCCAGACCGATTAAAGTGAGATCTTGGAACCACGTAGAAATGCGTCCATTAAAGGTCCATCTTCGATTCTTGAAATTGTGAGCCCTGATCTTTTTGGCTTTTATAATACTCCACGAGGATCTCCAGCACTTCCGGCCGGCTGAACTCCGGGGGGGGCAGTTCCCCCTTAGAGAGCATCTCTCGCAGCTTGGTCCCGCTGATGAGGCACCGGTCCTCGGGCCGGTGGGGGCAGGTCTTCATCGAAGCCATGCCCTCACACTTGTAGCAGTAGAATGTCCAGTCGATTTTGAGAGGTTGAATGAGAAGATCGCCATCGCTCAATTCATCGAAGATGTGCTGGGCATCGAAGGGGCCGTAATAGTTCCCCACTCCGGCGTGGTCCCGCCCGACGATGAGGTGGGAACAGCCGAAGTTCTGCCTGAATATGGCATGGAGCAGGGCTTCGCGAGGGCCTCCGTACCGCATCTCCATGGGATAGACCTTCAGCACGACGCGGTCCTTGGGGTAATATCTTTCGAGGAGGACCTCATAACACCTCATACGCACGTCGGCCGGGATGTCGTCCCCCTTCAACCTTCCCACTAAGGGATGGATGAGGAGGCCGTCGCATATCTCCAGGGCGATCTTGGTGCAATATTCGTGGGAGCGATGGATGGGGTTGCGCACTTGAAAGGCGGCCACGGTTGACCAGCCCCGCTCTTCGAATATGCCGCGCGTCAGCTCCGGACGGGCATAATAGCCAGCAAACCGCTGGGGATAGTCACCTTCGCTGAAGACCTTCACCGGACCGCCCAGCAGCACCTCTCCCTGGCGATAGAGCTTCTCCACCCCGGGATGGCCCTCGTCGGTGGTCAGGAAGACCTTCTCGGCCTCATGCTGCTTATCGTAAGTGTATTTTTCACGAAGGACCATACTACCCATAACTGCACCGCCCTCATCGCTCACCAGGGCCAGCTCCTGCCCCTCCTTTAACCTCGCCGCCTCCTCCCCGCTCACCGAAAGGGTGATGGGGATCGACCAGAGGAGCCCATCGGCCAAGCGCATCTCCGAAAGGACTCGGGCGTAGTCCGCACTACTCATAAATCCTTCCAGAGGGCTGAAAGCGCCCATACCCATCATGATCAGATCCGAGGTCTCCCGAGATGACATTCGCACCTGGGGGAAACCCTTCGCCCGCTCCAGCTCCTCCCGAAGCTCCTCTCCCTCGAGAAGCCTCGGCCTCAACCTTCCCCCGTGAGGAGGAACCAATCCAAGTAGCTTCACTTTCTTACCTCCGTCATGTCAGGAATATACGGCCATAAAGGGCTACAATGCTGATTATAGAAATGCGTAGTGGAGGGCTTTATGCCCGTAAATGTGGTGCCCTAATCTTGAAGATGCTCCCCGTTATTAAGAAGGTCGGCATCTACCCTCGATTATTGGCCGCAGAACCACAAAGACCACGGGCAAAGTCCGATGGTCAATCTCCGAACCCGGAGGGCCTTAGGCCTTTGCCCCTTAACTTTGGGCCTTGGACTTATTGCACCCCTGTGTTTGTGGTGTCTCAATAGCCAATCGATAGGACATGTTACAAATATCCGAGGGTTTTGAGCCTCTGCCGCACAGCCACAACCTCATCCTTGCTCAGACGCTCCTCCTCTCGAACCACCCTGCTGCTGGCCAGGTCCCTCAGGACATACACGATGAAGTCGGTGACCGAATCGAAGCCCGTTCCCTCAATAATCTCTTACATTCGCAGTTCTTCGGGCGCGTTAGGAAAACTCCCCTGCTCCTTAGATTCCCG
>JBHIER010000112.1:0-8811 GCA_046760705.1 bacterium | reverse complement strand
GATCGAATCCGTGGCGAAGAACCGCGTTTGAAAATCCTGCAGCCGCTGTACGTATGATCCAACAGTGGCTAAGGAGACCTGATTCACGATGGCCCCGATGACGTCGCCTGCCCGAGCTTCGTACCGAATTCGACCCTGCGCTTGAGGCCGCTCCTCAATCAGAGGAAGCGGTCTCGGAAAGAGCCGCGTCAGCCGAAATCCAGCCCGGGCCAGCTCTAAAGCATCCTCTATGGTGGTCTTCACGAGCGCTTCCTTCTCGGTCTTAAGAACAACCCTCCCCAGATCGGGGATGAGTCCCAACTCTCTCCGTTGAGGTCTGGTGATCAGATAGTACGGCTCTGACCAAGTTTCTTCATCAATCACCTCATACTCAATTCCGGCCCCATCGAACCGCTCAAGATCACCCCTGTCCACTCCACCAACGAGATACCCATCGCCCCGATAATTGACGGACAGCGGCAGCTCCCGGAGAACATTGATGTCCTCGGAGTCGGTCACCTTCACCATAACCAAAAGGTCGGGGCCGGCCTCAACAATTCCACTTATTCCGAGGGAAAAAAGCAGAACCAACAGCATCAGACTGGCACTTCTGAACATTTCTAACCTCCACGGAAAAAGGTTATATCTTGAATCTGAACCCCGATCTTTCCTGCTCAGGGTTCGCTGACAAAAAAGGTTGATAGAGGTATCGTCACATTTTAGTCCCTCCTCTCCCTGAAGATAATGGTAATAGAAGACACTTTAGACATTCTTAGACCGAAAAGGGGACAAACAAGTTTCAGCCAAAGCTCATTTGTAAGGAGAAATCTCCATTAGGCGGATGCCGTAGCCGCGCTTTTAGTAGGGCGCACACCGTGCTGGGGCAGGAGTTGCCTGCCTGTGGGTGTTCGCACGCAGGCCGGTGCAACTCTTACCCGAGCTGAAGAAACGGAGGGTAATCGTATTGAGAGGCAAAACCCGTGTTGCTCAATTATCAGATCAGTGGGGAGCATGAGCTCAACATATTTTATGGCCACCCCAGAGGCGGTCCCGCCTGCACCTGTTACGAAATCCTGCGCTACCCCCGGCCCCCAATTTCTCTTCCACCATGTGCTTGAGCCCGCCAAATCGTCCTTTGTTGACGGAATAGTGGATGTAATATCCTTACGGGAGAGCAGGGACTCAGAAAGGACAGAGTGGAATTTTTTCGGAAATCTTCAATTTTTCCTTGACAAGTCCTTCCAGAGCTTTTAATTTTCTGAAAAGATGTAGAGGCTATGAAATTGGCCGAGAACGCCTTGCGACTGAACTGCGCGGGAATTCGGCTGACAGTTTCTTCTCCGGCACCACACGATGATATACACGCATGTTCTGAAAAAAGGTGGGAGAGGAATTCACAGTCGCCGGAGATGAGCTTTGAGTGCATTTATTAAACAAGTCGCATATAACCACACCTAACCAAGCTTCTGAAGGAGAGAGATTTAGGTGTGTGGAATATGCTATTGTGGTGGCAGCATGGCCCGGAACTCTTGGCATGCCCTCTCGCCTCCTTACTTTGAAAAGGAGCGATGTGGAAACTGCAAGCTCTAATACAGAACATGTCGTTGCTGACTTGTGGCTACGTCAATTCAAATAAATGGGTATTTGTTGATGCACAATTTGACGCTATCCCTGAGCTTGATGGCGTGCCACTTAACGCCGTTGAATTTCAAGATGCTCTTTCCCGAAATACACCGGGAATATTAATTCTTTCTGCCTCATCAGGTTTTCATACTTGGTATTATAAAAAGTGGATTGGCCCTTATCTTTATTATTTCGACTTTTCAATTGATCAGAGATTTTTCGTAGAAAAATCGGAAAAATAGTCATATCTTAACTTGAATAGACTAAACATTAGCGAAGACACTAGGATATTCTTCGAGGCATCGACAAGGAATTAGATTTCGCTGTCGGCTTAGTCAAAAAAGGTAATAGAAAACATTGATGTACGAATATATCACCAGGATAGTTGAAGGAGAATAGGAATGTATGAGGAGCCTCTCAGGAGCCTCCTCTTTTGAGCTAAATTTCTGCTTGATTCTCCACCATATCTCTCTATATTGTGGCATGAAAGGAGGTGAAGGCCATGAAATATTACAGCACACTTCTCTGGATCGCTTTCATAGTCGCTATTATCAGCCTCATTGTGGGTGTGATTGCGAAGGCGGGTGGGTTTGTTGTACTTTCGGTAGGCCCCGCTTCATTTCTGCGGTTCACAGGCATTTGCCTGCTGTTTGCCATTGCCCTGAGTTTGGCTCAAATTTCCTCGGGGAAGAGGGAATAAAATCATGAAGGGGTCGAGTCTACGTTTAACTCTCTTCTCTAATTGTTGACGGTTGCATAAAGCGTCAAACGTAGACTTGACCCATTCTTTGCATAACTTGAATCTGAGCAAAGGAGTAAATCGCGATGGCATCAGAATTATTGGTCGAACCTCTTCCGGCGCGTAAACCGCCGATGCCAGTTGGATCAAAATGAAAAAAAGCGCTTGTATATGGAGCACGGCGTGCGGGAATATTGGCTGATCGATCCCTACCGCCAGACAGCGGAATTCTTTCGAAACGAAGCCAGCAAATGGAAACCTTTACCCGTGGATGAAAAAGGCATATTTCGCTCAGAGGCGGTCTCCGGCTTCTGGCTGCGCATTGACTGGCTCTTTGCAGAAGAGTTGCCCGATATTTATGATGTGGTGACGACCATTTTAGGGAACCCGATCAATCGAACTCCTCAGCCTCGTCGATGAGCATGATGGGTATGTCGTCTTTGATGGCGTACCGAAGTTTACACGCATGGCAGATCAGCTTTTGGTTCTGCTGATCGTATTCGAGATCACCCTTGCAGGCTGGACAGGCTAGGATGTCCAACAGCTCTTTATCTAACATCGTCAATCACTCCTTTCAAGAAGGGATAAGAAGGCTCAAGAGGGCCTGAGAAGAGGAAGAGGTGAATATGTACAAGGATGTGCCCTCTTTGGCGGCTGCCTTTTCTGGCTCCTTTTTGGCCCAATTCGTCTTCTCAGGTTTTCTTTGGTTGTCTCAGACTTTTGGTTTCTTCTTCAAAAAGGCCCATACGACCAAATTTTTCGATTCGCTTGGCCAACAGTTCCGGAACGGGTATCTGCTCCAGCTCTCCTAATAGCTTTGAAAGGGCGGCTTTCAGAATCGACGCCGCCTCTTCGTGATCGAAGTGAGCTCCGCCCAAGGGTTCGGGGACGATCTCGTCGATCAGACCTTGAGCCATCAGATCTTGGGCGGTCAGTTTCAGGGCCTCTGCGGCCTGCTCTTTCTTCTCAGCGCTGCGCCACAGGATGGAGGCGCATCCTTCAGGTGAGATGACCGAGTACCAGGTGTTCTCCATCATCAGCAACCTATCGCCCACGCCGATGCCCAGGGCCCCACCGCTGGCCCCTTCGCCAATGACGACTGCGATGATGGGCACTGGCAGCCGCGACATCTCAAAGAGGTTCCGGGCGATGGCCTCAGCCTGTCCCCTCTCTTCGGCCCCGATTCCGGGGTACGCTCCCGGAGTGTCGATGAGGGTGATGACGGGCCTTTTGAATTTGGCCGCCAGGCGCATCAATCGGAGGGCCTTTCGGTATCCTTCCGGATTGGCCATCCCGAAATTTCGGTACAGGTTCTCCTTGGTGCGGCGACCCTTTTGATGACCGATGACGATCACGGGCCTGGTGTCCAGCCTGCCCAGGCCCGCAACGATGGCCTTATCATCGGCAAAAAGGCGGTCGCCGTGAAGCTCAACAAAATCGGTCATCATGAACCTTATGTAATCGAGTGTATGCGGGCGCTGAGGGTGCCTGGCCAGCAGGACCCGCTGCCAGCGGGTCAAATTACTGTAGGTCTCCCGAATCGTCCTCTCCAGCTTCTGTTCCAGTTGCTGTATCTCGGCATTGAGGCCGGAATCCTGGCCAGAAGCGCGGGCCCGCATCTCCTCGAGCTCTTTGCGCAGCTCGACAATCTTCCGCTCAAAATCGAGGACGGTCTCATTCATGCCCGCACCCCCTTTGGGCCAGAGAGCAGTTTCCAGAGAGACCTGAGAAGAATCTCCCCATCAAGAAGGACGGACTGGTTGCGCCGGTAATAGAGTTCATACTTCAGCCTCTCCTCCGGGTCCAGATCATACCTCCCATCCAGTTGGATCAACCCGGTGAGACCGGGTTTTAGACTTTTGCCCCAGTGGTCTTCGCCACCCCTGGGGGTGACACTTCTCAGGGGCGGGCCGACCAAACTCAAATGGCCCTTCAAAACAGGCCACAACCACAGAACTCGATCCAAACCCCATCTCTTCATGAAGCGATACACGGGAGAGATCCGGTCAGGGGCAGCCATAGCTTCGGAGAGATCTCTCAGGGCCAAGGGTGACCCGTTAACACCGTAAAACTCCCTGAACCGAAAGTAGAAACGTCCTGCTCCCCCCTTGACCATGAGGGCCTGAATTAACAATATCGGTGAGAGGAGAATCAACCCGATGCCAGCCCCGAACAGATCGAAGGTCCGCTTTGTCAGGCGATGCCACGGATTGAGCGGCGCGTCGGAGATCTCAACAAGAGGCATTGCCCCCAGATTTTCGATGCTGGTCTGGCCGATCATCACTTCGAAAGGGGAGGGCACCAGCTTCACGTGCACTTTTGGATCCCGAAAGGAGGAGATGAGATGGAGAATTCGCTCATACGACATCGATTCGGTAGCCAGGATGATCTCCTCTGCCTGGGTGGTTCGGACGATCTGGGGCAGATCCTCCACCGCCCCCAAGACCTCCACTCCACCGATCTTCGTACCCACACGACATCTGTCCCCGTCCACCAGGCCCACCACATCGTAGCCGACCTCCGGATGACGGCGGAGCCGTTCCAGGAGGGTCTTTCCGTTCTCATCGGTGCCGACGACGACGGCCCGTCTCCGGGCCATGGCCCTACCCAGTGACCGTTTTGAGACCAGGCGAAAGAGGATCCTCCATCCAGGCATGAGCACCGCCGTCAGCCCGGTGGCATAAGCCAGGGCCCTCCTCGAAAAGCCGTACGCCTCAAACTTGAAGAGATAGATGAAGCCCACCAGCAGGGCCCCGATGACGGCCCCAGTAAAGGCCCGAGAGACCGAATATCGCCTTCGTCCGTACAGTCCCATGGCCACGAAACTGAGCATCCACATGGCCGAACAGACCCCATGAACGATGGCGTACGACTTCAGTGTGTAATGGGGCGGCAGAGGCACCAGGGAGCCGAAACGCAGAATGACGGCCGCAGAGATCGCTACGTTGACGAGGGCCAGATCCACAATCGGGACAGAGACCCTCGGCACCACCCGGCCGATGAGGGTGAAACAGGCCTTCAGGACAATGCCCGCGGTGACGAGCCACTCAAAGGGGACAAGGTACCGCCGCCTCATGTGCTTGCGGACGAAGATGTACATCGCCTTGTAAAAGGCAAGGAGGCTGTTCACATTGCTCCGCCGAATGGACTCGCCCTTGTAGTGGACGATCTGAGTTGTGGGTACATAGTAGATCTTCCAGCCCCGATTCTTGATCCGATAACACCAGTCGATATCCTCCCCGAACATGAAGAAGTCCTCGTCCAAAAGGCCCACCTCGGAGATGACTTCGCGCCGAAGGAAGATGAAAGATCCCGACAGGGCATCGACCTCGTGGACCTCATCCGGATCGAGGTAGGTCAGGTTGTACCGACCGAAGAGCTTGCTTTTCGGAAAGAGATGGCTGAGGCCGATCAATTTGAAGAAGGCCACCCCGGGCGTGGGAAAACTCCTGCGGCAGGCCAGTTGCAGTGACCCGTCGGGGTTGAGAACCTTGCAACCCACTGCTCCAGCCTCCGGATGAACCTCCATAAAATCGACCATAGCCCCCACCGTGTCCTCCTGCACGATGGTGTCCGGATTGAGCAACAGGAGGTACCTGCCCCGGGCCAGCCTCAAGGCCTGATTGTTGGCCCTGGCAAACCCCAGGTTCTCATCGTTCCGCATCAACCGAACCTCTTTGAAGTCGGACTCAAAGAGTCTCTCCGAACCATCGGTGGAGTTGTTGTCTACGACGAAGATCTCGGAGGAGAGGCCTTTTACTGCTCGACGAACCGACCGCAGGGCCTGCTCGAGATAGTCCTTCACATTATAGTTCACAATCACGATGGAGACGTCGATCATCTCACCTTCCCTCTCGAACATCATTTCACCCGACCCAGTAGACTTTGAAACCGGAGCCTCCAGACCATGACGACCGCTTCCCGGACGATTCTCTTGGACATCTTTGAGCAGCCGGCCAGTCGGTCCACAAAGACGATGGGAATCTCGCAGATTCTAAACCCCTTCTTCCAGGCCTTGAAGGTCATCTCGATCTGGAAAGAGTACCCGTCCGACTGGACAGCGTCCAGGTCGATCTGTTCCAGCACCTGGCGTCGAAAACACTTGAATCCCCCGGTCGTGTCCCGCACCGGCAGCCCCGTGACCAATCGGGCGTAGACATTGGCGTAATAGCTCAAAAGCAACCGCGACATGGGCCAGTTGACCACGTTGACACCCTTAATGTACCGCGACCCCAAGACCAGGTCGTACTCCTGCACCTTCTCCAGAAATTGGGGGAGGTACTTTGGGTCGTGGGAGAAATCGGCATCCATCTCAAAGATGTGGTCGTAATCTCGCTCGAGGGCGTATTTGAATCCGGCAATGTAGGCCGATCCCAGGCCCAATTTTCCCGGCCGGTGGTGGACATGAACTCGTCGATCCCGCCGGGCCATCTCATCGGCAATCCGTCCAGTCCCATCGGGTGAGTTATCGTCCACAATGAGCACCTCTAAGCTCGGTTCCACCTTGAGAGCTGCTTCAACGATCTTTTCGACGTTATCTTTCTCGTTGTATGTCGGAATGACCACCAAGGATTTTGCCATAGGGTTTCGCTCCTGTCGAAGATACGGCTACGTCGCGCCTCAATTCTCCCTGACAGGTTCAAGGATGGCTGTAGTCTCCCATCTTTTCCGATGCCACACCAGCACCCAGATTCCGAGGATGACGGCGAACCAGAGGGTGCACCCCCGGATGAGAAATGCGGACGAAACGGCCTGAGGTTTTGAGGCCCCCCCCATCATGGCCAGGGCCACCAGCGACCCCTCGGTCCCCACCAACCCTCCGGGGAGCATGGTGATCGCTCCCACCAGGGTCGAAAAGGAGTAGATGAAGACAGCCCCGAGGGGTGAGGTGGGTAGGCTCATACCTCGAAAGACGAGGTAGCATCCGAGACCTTCCGCCAGCCACGCCGGCAGGCTCAACCCCACGGCCCAGAACAACCGGTTCGGTCTGAGCAGGTGAACCGTACTCTCATAGGCAGTCCCCATCTTCTCAGCCAGCTTCGACATCCTGGGAATCCGTCCGGCCAAAGAGATCGCCTTTTCCCACATCTTTCGCTGCCAGATCACTCCAAAAACAATGAGAGCTGAGATCAGACCGACTAAAGGACCCGACCGTGCGTATCGAAAACTGAGCAGTCCTATCAGAGACAGCACCACCAGGGCCACAAAATCGGTGAATCGCTCGGCGAAGATGATCGGGGCCGTCAGGCTCACCGGTGCGCCGCACCGTTGTTTCACCAGAAAGGATTTGAGAACCTCCCCAAATTTTGCCGGCGTTAAGGACATGGCCAGCCCGGCGAAAAAGACGGCCATGCTCTCTTTTGTGCCTATCGACACGTCCAATGCTCTCAAATAAAAGTCCCACTTGAAAAAACGCAACAGATAATTTATGACAGCCAACCCGAGAATCAAAGGCAGAAAAGACCAACGAAAAGAGAGGAGCGATGTCTGCACCCTGCCCAAATCGGCGTAGATGCCCAGGAGAAAGAAGATCCCGACCGCCAGAGCAGTGGCAACGATCAGTCTCCCTTTGAGTCTCTGCCACATAGAGTTTCTGTCCGTATCGGAACTCCACTTCGTTGCGTGCGGAATGACACCTTTCAGTACGTCTGAAAGAGCCTGCCCCATTCGGTTTCCATCATCCGGTTCACCCGGGATTTGCCCACAAGGGGATACCAAAAGCAGTCATGATACAGGATGGAGGCAATATAGGACCAGAAGACCAGGGGGCTTCTCAGCAGGATCTTCTCAAAATGTTTCAGCCAGCCGTGATAGATGGCCTTCTGTCCGCGGCTGGCCAAGGTATCGGTGCAGTGAAACCCGAAGTTGACCCCGGAGATGTCCTCGCCGACAACCTCGATGTCGGCAACAGACCCGCATCCCAGCCCCCTCTCGTGAGCTAAGCGAATGAAGTTGAGAGCCGTGGGATCGAAGCCCATCATCCGGGCGGCCACACCGTCGATGGCCACCTGGTCACCTGAGGCCAGGAGGTAATTCTTTATTCTGGGCATCATCGCCCTCGGACCCGGACCATCCCCGGCGATGGTTCCATCGGTGACCGCAAAGAGGCCCGGGTGAATCTCCTTCTGAATGGTCAACAGATCGACCAACGTCTCGTCAATGACGCTGTGCGTCCAGTGACGGTGGGTCTGAAGGAGTCCGCCGAAGGCGTTCTTCATCGCCCCGGTCATGGTGGTGAAGACGTGGGTCTTCATGGTAGGCAGATGGATGATGTTTTTCCCGATAAAAAGTTCCGGAATCTCGATCCCCTTCGGATAAATCCGGTCCAGAACCATCATCGGATGGTCCGGCACGTAGGTGATCCACTTTGGTCCGTCCTGGAGGTAGACGGTCCGCAGGCCGTATCGGCGCCCGATGGGGGCCAGTCTGTTCCTGACCTCACCGATTCTGGCCTTGACCACCACCGTGTC
>JBHIER010000111.1:0-8811 GCA_046760705.1 bacterium | reverse complement strand
GCCATTTACCATTTACAACTACGGGTCAGCAGCTCTGCGCATTGACTCTATTGCCGCAGATCGTTCTGAGTTTGGGGTGGATGCACCTCAATTTTTCCCTCAGTTTGTGGCCCCAAAAGATAGCCTGCAGCTTACACTCACCTTCATCCCGAAAGTTATGGGAACGGTATCGGCCGTTGTGAGCATAGACACTAACGACCCGGAGGACAGAAGGTTCTATCTCCACGTGAGGGGTAACGGTGTAGCGGAAGGTACAGCAATTCTGATCGTTGCCGGAGGAATTGGACCTCCTGGGGGTATGGGCATGGTGGTGCCCATCGAATTGGAGAACAGTGTAAGTGTGGCTGCAATGCAATTTGATCTCGGTTTTGATCCCAATTTACTTTCGATATCCGATGTCGCCAGGACGTTCAGGACTGGGGCCGATGTCATGGATATCTTCAATTGGGGGGAGCAGATTCCAGAAGTTGTCAGAGTGGTTATGACTGGCATTGGCCATGAGATCACCCCTGGAAAGGGATCGGTGGCTGATCTTGTCTTCGACGTCGCTCCTGACGCTCTTCCTGGCGATGTGGCCTTGAGTCTATCAAACGTAATCGTGTCAGATCGACTGGCGAACCCCATTCCCACCACCACAGTCGATGGTGTCTTCATCGTAACCGGTGACGCAGCCCTGCGAGTGGTGGGAGGTTCCGGTACCCCTGGCAGCGCTCACAACAGGGTACCTGTCGACCTCTATAATGCAGTGGAGGTGGCGAAAGTTCAGTTCACTTTGAACTACGATACCACTTCATTGACGCTGTCTGCCGTCATCCCCACCGCCAGAACGGAGGGGATGAGCACGTTTCGTTGGGAACAATCCGATTCAGGTCAGGTGACTCTATCGGTTTTTGACAACACCGGCTTGCTCATTGAACTTGGAAGAGGATCAATAGCAGATTTCTATTTTGATGTTGCCGCCCGAATCTCCTTCGGTGAGGTCTCACTTGCTCTCTCCGACGTCGAATTATACGATGCTGACCATAGCCCCATTGATGTTGTGTCAGTAGACGGTGTGTTCACGGTGGATTTGCCTGATATAAATGTACCCGTGACCTTCCATGACTACGGAAGCGTGGCCGTAGGGAGTTCTGCCGATTGGACTTTGACCATTTCCAACAAGGGAAGAGTAAAGCTGAATATCAACAGCATATCTTCTGATAATCCAGACTTCGCCATCGCCACCCCCTTTCCTCAGACCATAGAGCCAGGCAACGCTCTGGGGGTAATAGTGACCTTCACCCCATCTACAGAGGGAGCAATTGAGGGGCTGCTGAGTGTTGGCAGTGATGACCCTGATGAAGGCCTGATTAGTGTCTCATTAGCCGGATACGGAAAGCGACCGGACATAGATGTATCCGCCACCTCGCACAATTTCGGAGAGGTGGTCGTATGCAGTTCTGTCGACTGGGTGACGACGGTGTCTAACAGGGGCAGTGGCGATTTGGTCATTGACCAAGTCTCATCTGAAATCCCCGACTTTGTGGTCACATCACCTCATTTTCCCCAGACGATTCCGCAGGATTCGAGTATTGATGTTACTGTGACTTTTATGCCCTGGACAGAGGGCGAGATCAGTGGTGATGTGATTATCAGGTCTGACGACTCCGACGAACCTGAAGTGATTCTGTATTTGACTGGAGAAGGTATTTTCGGGGAGGCGGCCTTGATGGCTGTGGGAGGTATGTTCGATCGTGCCAGCCGCGATAACCGGGTGAGTATTAAGTTACACAACGGGATAGCAGTATCCGCAGTACTATTTACTTTAGGCTACGATCCAGATGTATTAACACTAACCAATGTGACACCAACGGAAAGGAGCGAGGTGATGTCGATTTTCGATTGGTCCCACACATCTCCTGATCAGGTGAGTGTTCGCATCTCCGATGTCAGTGGTGAAACTGTCGGACCTGGGACCGAGTCCGTTGCAGACTTTTATTTTGACGTGTCAGATAACGCTCCTCTGGGTGATGCGGAGTTGACCCTCACTGAAGTTGTCATTTCCGACTCACCAGGAGAGGAGATTCCGATTACTGTTGTCGACGGTGTGGTCACTGTAATTGGCGACTGGGCCACCCTTGTTGTCGGCGGTGGCTCAGGAGGTGCAGGCAGCAGAGGTAACCTGGTGCCTATAATTCTGGACAATGAGATGGAAGTGTATGGTATCCAATTTGATCTCGATTTTGATACCAATGTTCTATCGGTGACCGATGTGATGCGGACCGAACGAACAGATTCTGTTGAAATTTTCAATTGGAGTAGCATCGATGAAGGCATACGTGTCTTTGTTGTCTGTTTCTATAATGACATTGCCCCCGGTAATGGAGCTGTTGTCGATATCATATTCGATGTGACCTCTAATGCACCGCCATGCTATTTTCCGTTAATCTTATCAAACGTTGAATTTTATGATTGTCCGGTGTGTCTAGCCCCACCAACCCCATTCTCAACGAGTAACGGCGGATTTACCAGATCTACACCAACCCTAGGAGTTCAGCTTGCCAGTTTTGATGCCACTTGGCAAAGAGGCTTTGTCGTTCTTGGGTGGGCGACCTCAACCGAGACGGATCTTGTGGGTTTTAACCTTTATCGGAGCTCATCAGATGCAGAGTTCGAAAAGATCAATACCGAAGGTTTGATCACTGGTTCGAGTCCTTATTCTTACATCGACCGCTCGATTGGGCAGGAGGGCACCTATCATTACAAACTCGGGGCTCTATGTTCTAACGGCCAGGAAAAAATTGTGGGCACGACATCGGTCGAGGTGACAGAACTTTTCCCTCAACAGTATGCGCTCTTCCAAAATTACCCCAATCCGTTCAATCCCACCACCACCATCCGCTACGCCATCCCCAGCAGAGAGCAGAGAGCATGGAGCGAAGAGCAAAGAGCAGAGAGTAGAGAGGTGAGTTCGGTCTCTGAGCTCTCCGCTCTTCGCACTACGCTCAAAGTCTATAACATCTTAGGCCAGGAGGTGAAGACACTGGTGAACGAACAACTTGAGCCTGGCGAATATTCTGTCAACTGGGATGGACGGGACAACTCAGGCATGAACCTGCCCAGCGGTATCTATCTCTATCGACTCAAGGCGGGCAATTATGTGAGCACAAAACGAATGATTCTTTTGAAATAGCGTTTTTCTTATGGGACCAGAATGAAAGAATCTATTTTTTTCACAATTTAAGTTTGGTTGCCATTTTTGAGGAGATGATGAGAGATGGTCAGAAAATGGACAATCATACTCAGCCTGTTCAGTATTGCTCTTTGCTTTGGCCTTGAACCTCTGACTGGGGAAATGGCGGTTCCCAAGCCTGCTGGTGTCTCTCAAGATGTCAAGTTTATGAAAATCCAGAAGGTATCGCCTGGCCATCATAATCCTCGATCAGGCTTAGAGCTCACCGAACCCTTTGGTTTGATTGACACTCTGCGCTGGTATGTAGAGCCTGGCCCCACTACCTATGAGAGAATTGGGTGAACCTGATTTGAGTAGTGACCATTTCTTTGTGGGTTTCTTCTTTAATCCTGCGGGACGAGGATGGGGATTTGGAGCAGAGGACTCGAACCTGACCCCTTACCAAGCCTTAGAGCGGGAGCAGAGGGCGCAGAACAAAGAGCCCGTTTTTCCCACTCCCCCACGTTCGGACAGGGACGTCCGCCCCTACGATGCGGGTGAGCGCATATTTATATAGCTTGAAAAATCTTAAGTATCGAGAAAACAAGATGTTGGGTCGCTATCATGGGAGAAAAATCTGTTCGACCGAAAAAAAGACTTGACAAAATATGCTGGGGATGCTTATATTAAATTTAGAAGGACTCGTATGTTGTTCATTATTGAGAAAGGCGGTAGGCTTTATGTTCCAGCCAATCCCTTCCATCCGGTACGGTGAACAGAATAAGAATTTGGCCTTGCCATGTGATAGTCGAAGGCCTCTTTCACCCCTAACTTTCAACCCGTTTTCGAAGGAGGTAACGGTCTTTTTGGCAGGTGATATTGGTTTTGGTTATCGGTTTAGGGAAAGGAGGTGATATTTGCCATATTTTTCTCTGTTCATTCGACTTTAACCGTCAACCTTTTCACCTTCGGGAGGGAAATATAATGCGCACGATCAAAACTATGGGGGGCATATGTTTGGGAGTGTTTTTTCTACTTTCACTTTTGGTGCCTCAGAATGTCTCCGGTCTTCAGATCCACTTGTCCTTTGAAGAGGTCGCCCAGACCGCAGACTTGATTTTTGTTGGAACCGCTGCCCAGGAGAGTTGCTGGGTCAATCAACAGCAGACCATGATTTTCACCGATGTCCTCTTTGAGGACATCTCCTTAGTGCACGCCAAAAGGAGCTCTCTGCAGAAAGGTTCCAAGACGATCCGGCTCACCTTTGCTGGAGGCACTCTGGAGGGCCGCGGCGTCAAAGTCAGCGGGACCCCGGAACTTCAGATGGGCCACCGGTATTTTATCTTCGCCTTCGATGATGGCAAAAGGTATGCGAATCCAATCGTGGGCGGCAATCAGGGCCTGTTTGAGGTGGTGAAGGATGCACAGACGGGCCAATCCTACATTCTCACCGCGGGGGGTAAAGCAGTTTTAGGTTTTGATGCTGAAGGGCTCAAAGCGAGTAGAGAGAGGGTCTCGGAGATCAGGGGCGGACTGATCGTTGCCCCTAAATCTGAAGACACCCTTGTAGGGCCACCCACTTCCAACGACCCGAGGTCATCGGCCAGGATGAGCCGCCTGGAAACTGTCGAGGGCTCCCCACTGTCCGTCGAAGAGTTTATGCTCCATGTGAAGAACAAGGCTCTCATCACACCCATCAAGAAGAGAATGCTCAAACTCGAAGGCCAGGGGCTCCTCTACAAAAAAAGCGATGGCCAGCGAGTGGAGGTGGAGAATCTCAAGCTGGCCGATCCATCTCGGCTGCGGAGACTGGATGAATTCGATCCGAAGCAACCCCCACCGCATCTGCATGTCCCTAAAGCTGACGGCAATTCTCAGTCTGCCCAGACTGGTGAAAGAAGCGGGGTCATCACCGGCGGAGCTCTGGGTGCGTGCGGCTACCAGGATCTCCATCTGGTGATGGAGCAGGTGCCCGAGTCGTGGTGGTCTTGGGTCATCAATAACAGTGCCATGGCGACATGGAACTACTTCATGGACGTCTATCGCTACACAGACGATGACGGTACGTATGGGTGGCACAACGGCGAAAACGAGTTTTCTGGATGGGTTGATGAGGCCCATCTCAACAGTGTTTATGGTTTTAGCTGGGACGGTTCCATTGGGATGACCGTCTATTGGTGGTGGTGCGATTGTTGTGAGATTAAGGAATCCGATGTGATGTGGAATCCGGCCTACAGTTGGACCGACGACCCTGACGTCTCCATCGGCAATTCGGGCGTGATTCTTCTCCTGCCAGTCTGCATGCACGAGCTCGGGCATACCTGGGGGTATCAGGATGGAACCTACACCGAGACGTACGACTACGACCAGCCTTCGGTCATGCATGCTTACTATTGGAACCGTGTCGAAGATGGGTGGGGTATCCATCGGCCCTGCGCCTACCTTTTCAGGAGGATATATGACGACCAGACTTCAATACTGAGCACCAGAGATATCGGTGTGGAATCGTACTGGGCGTCGAACGGTCTTCACAACTCCTACACCGATGCAGCCACCTACTACCCAGGGGACCCCATTACGCTCAACAACGTGACAGTGGAGAACATGAGTTACTCTGCCCTCTCCGACGTTCGGATTCGGTTCTACCTCTCCACGAATAACATCATCAGCACCGGAGACTATCAGATGGGAGGGTATTGGTATTGGACGAGCTTTTGTGGAGAGTGTTACAATGTGGGCGACTATAGCACCACGGTGCCGACAGGTATCCCCGCTGGTCAATACTACGTTGGCGCCATAGTCACCATCAACGGCTTCGGGAGCGATGATTTCACTTACAATAACGCTACGTACTTCTACGACAGGATCACCGTTCTTCCCTGTGCCATCACCGTCACCTCACCCAACGGTGGGGAGAACTGGTGTGTGGGGGAGAGCCGGACCATCACCTGGACCTCCCAGGGAACGAGCGGCAACGTGGAGATCGAGTATTCGACCAATGGTGGGTCCAGTTGGCAGACGGTGGTCAGCAGTACGGCCGATGATGGATCCTATGGGTGGACGATACCGAATACGCCTTCATCCAACTGTCTGGTCAGAATCTGTGATGTTCAGGATCGCGGGTGCTGTGATCAGAGCAACGACAACTTCACTATCTGTGTGCCGCAGATTACGGTCACCTCGCCCAACGGCGGTGAGAATTGGCCGGTGGGTCTTTATCGGCTCATTACGTGGACCTCGGAGAACTTTGCCGGCAATGTTGAGATCGAGTACTCCACCAATGCTGGCACTACATGGATGACCATTGTCGGGAGCACTGCGAATGATGGAGGCCATTGGTGGTTTGTCCCTAACACCCCCTCAACCTCCTGTCGGGTCCGGGTCTCCGATGCGGCCGACGGCACACCCTGGGACATCAGCGACCAGAACTTCGTCATCTACAACGCTCCGGCGGACATACTGTTCGACGAGACCCACGGATGGGCCTACGATGGGGCCCTTGGCAACTACACCCTTTGGGATGGCTTCACTGAGCTGGGCAATCTTCTCATTGCCTCCGGCTATTCGGTGGCTTCTCTGACCACTTCCTTAACCTATGCCGAAATATCGGCCGCCGACGTCTTGGTTCTGATGCTGCCGCAACAGAGTTACAGTAGAGCAGAGCTGGATGCTATGGCCCAGTTTCTCAAGGACGGCAAGCAGATCGTGGTCATCGGAGATTGGAAGGGGTGGTCTCCGGCGGATGCAGCCAGGCCGATATTGAACACCATCCTCGCCCACTTCGGGACAGGGGTACAGTTGTCGGCCGATGCGGTCCACGATCCCACCAACAACGAGGGCCCCACCTTCTGGCCGCACATACCCAATTTTGCCACCCATCCTGTCACCCAGGGTCTGTGGAGAGTGGTCCCCTTCGCCGGTTCGTCTGTCCAGGCGACCTCGCCAGGCCTGGTGGTGGCCTGGGGTGATGAGGACTCTTATACCACATCTGCGACGGCCAAGGCGGGAGGAGGGGCTTCATCAGGAGTCTCAGCCCTGGAAGGCCAACCTTTGCCCAAAGTAACAGGGTCCCACTCTTATGAGCCAGTGATGGCGGTCAGCAATCCTGAAGGCGGCGGATGCTTCTTCGTCATGGGCGATGCCAATATATGGGACAAGGGTGATTGGGACGGCGACGGCATCATCTGTTTAAACGAATCCAGCAATAACTGGCTGGCTCTCAACGTCTTCGGATGGGGGTGCGCTACACCGTGCATCATCGACCTGAGGTCGCCGATCGGAGGTGAGTACTGGTATGTGGGGGAAGAGCACACCATCGAGTGGGGTTCCTTCGGCACCAGCGGCCAAGTATGTATCCAATACACCACCGATGGTGGTAAGACCTGGTTGGACATCGCCTGTTGCATGCCCGATACAGGGTCGTATCTGTGGACCATACCCGACACCCCCTCCCCCGACTGTCTGCTGAGGATATGCGACTGCGAGGATCCTCAATGCTGCGATATGAGCGACGACTTCACCATCAAGCCTTCCGAAGTGGACCGCGATAATGACGGCATTCCGGATATCGAAGACAACTGTCCGGATGATCCCAATCCTGATCAGGCCGATAGAGATGGGGATGGCGTGGGCGATGTCTGCGACAACTGCTCTGATGTTTCCAATCCCGATCAGGCCGATGAGGACAACGATGGTGTGGGTGACTTCTGCGACAACTGTCCGGATGTGGCCAATCCCGATCAGGCCGATGAGGATGGGGACAACTACGGTGATGCCTGCGATCCCGACACCACCGTGTGTGAGGAGTTCCCGCCTGAAGGGGACGATCACTTCAATACCTCTCTGACCGTGGGGCTCATCATCGCTGGCAGCCCGCAGATGAACATGACTCTGACTGGACCGACAACCGTTCACCGCAGCGATCCTTATGATCCTGGGGACTGTCGCCGGCAGATTGATACGGAGATCCTACAACTGGATCTGGTCGACGGAGGGGTCACTATTCGCCAGAGTCCGGTCAAGCCCTCCTTGGGGCAGATCAAGGCCAAAGCCGGACAGGGCTGTGCCGATTACTGCGCCGACAGCTTCTTCGATGTCTTCTTTGAGATCGAGACGATGATGGGAACGTTGCACAACGAGCAGCCGCTGCTGATGCAGTCGGTGATCTGTTGTATTCCTCCGGTGGCGGTCTATCTGCCGCCGCAGAACGTTCTGATAGAGTTGTTCGATGAGGCCGGGGAGTTGGTGGGCTACCGGGTTCATGCGCGCCACGTGGTGCCGCCGCCCACCGAGGCCTGCTGCTTTCGCGATGGCTCATGCTCGGAGGAGACCCAGAGCGATTGTATCGCTCTGGGCGGCACTCCCCAAGGGCCGGGGACTCAATGTCTGGGCGATCTGGACGGCAACGGCAAAGACGACGCCTGCGAGCCGGACAGCTCTTGTGAGGACTGCGGCCCTGGGCCGCACTGGGTCGATCAGTGCCCGGCCGGGATGGACCACATGCCCTCCGGGGCGCTGGTGGGCATAGACTTAGACGGTGACTGTCTGCCCGACAGGAGCCTGGTGCTCTCCGGACCAGTCTCCGTGCGCCGCTCCGATCCCCTGGACGACTCGGGTAACTTCCCCGGCACACGCCCGGTTGACGGCCATCTCGATGTGGT
>JBHIER010000110.1:0-8942 GCA_046760705.1 bacterium | reverse complement strand
TTCTCTTTCTTTACACTCATATAACACTCCCATAAGAGTGTTAATAATAATTGTTATCAGGGAGAATGTCAAGGGAGTTTTACCTCTGGCCCTCTTTGTGGTCAAAAAACACCTCGGACTGCATTTTAATGTAAGGTTCATTGCAAGGGTAAAGAAAATTAGATTGAAAAGCTGCTGGTAGCTATCTTTTTATTCTCGTTTGAAGGTGATCTTGCTTCTCTAACTCAGTTTTCTTTAAGTTTCTCCAGTCTTTAGGTGCAACCCTCAGTACTTTTCCAGGAGAGGTGGAAAGCTTGCCAGCGCTTCTTCTCGCAGTCTTATGCTTGAGCCGCTGCTGGATATCGAGTTCGAAGCTGACTTTTTTATCAAGACTTGAAACGAGAACACCTTCCAGATCGCCCACAGCAGTGACAGTCACTGGGATGTCACGGCTTATGTTTAGGTTCTTGACAATAAAGCTTCTCCAGTCTTTTCCTTTTGTTCCGGTGCGGAGCAGCTTGATTTCAAATTTGCGTTTTTTTCCAGGAGTTTTTATCTCCAGGGACTGAGTGCCAGTAGCCATCCCGGAGACTCTGAGCGTATCTCTTGTCCGGCTTGAGGAGGAAGAATTAAGCTGGATAACACTTCCAGCGAGAGAAATTATTGCTTTGTAGTTCGTACCGCTTAATGAGATGTTGAGCGCCGAGAGCTTGCCTAATCTGGGACGCATAAAATAGAGTTCCCCTGGTATTTTATACTTTGCCTTCATCTTGACTACCTGAGCATACCACGGCCATCTTATGATTCCTTTCAGCTTTTTAGACGGGTTATCTTCAAGATCACTCCTGAAAGTGTGTGTCTCAGCATCTGTCTTGAAGAGCCTGTGACCTTCGTCGTCTGTTATCTGAGAAATGGTTGAACCTGTGCCTGTGATGAAGATGGTCATCAGAGAATCGATGATTATGTCCACAGCCAGAGGATGGCGAGACTTTTCGACATATACGGACATTGGGATAGCAAAACACCACCCACCTCCTGAGCCAGAATAATCTCTGTAAGTCCAGCTGGTGGGTCCACTGATGACCATTTTGTTGTTAGTGCTTGTGGGCGAGTAATCATCAGGAGCGTCATCGTAAGGGAAGTTCGAGTCCCATATATAGATTAATTTGTTCCCTGTTATAGGATCTTCCTCTACCTTGTAGGGAATCACGGTATGGGCAGCCTCGGCCAGGTAGTTATTGGCAATGGTCAGGACAGGATAGTCGCCGCTGGCCAGAGCTTCTTTGATGTCTTCATAGGCATTTTCCGCATCGTTTAAGTTGCCTGCATCGCTTATTTCCAGGAAATGATTGAGGCCTGAAGCGCTGAATTGTCGGGCCTGCATGATGTTGAGGGCCTGGCGCAGGTCATCTCTGTCCGGTCCTTCCTCGCCAGTGTAGAAGTTTGCTGGAGAACAGAAGCCCAGGTATCCTCCGTATTTATAGAGAGATAGAGCAAGGAGCGACATTCCTCCGCAGTTCCCCGGAGCAGCACATATCTTGAAAATATCGAAAAAGAGGCAGTCCAGGGGAGCTTCCTCACAGTCCTGGGTGGGGTATATGCCGAGGTAGGCTCTTCTGAAGAGGTCCCATGTCAGTTCCTCGGTGCCAAAGTTTTCAAAGTACCAGCCGTCCACTGCGGGATCGAACTCGCCTCCCCACGAGAGGAAGCTGCTAATTAATATGATTAGAAAGGTGAAAAAGATGATGGATTTTCTCATTCCTCTTTCCTTAGATAAATTTTTATTTTCAATTTCTCAATATGTATAAAGAACGGGTGCCGAAGGCTTTGAGTGCTTACCTTGCTTGTCAATCGACTGAACACAGTACCAGTAATTCCGGCCTTTGATGGCAGAGCTGTCGATGAACTCATTTCCCTTAACCACCCCGCTCACCTGTCGGAATGGACCGGTTTCGGATGAGCTCCGGAAGACAACAAATCCTTCAAGCGCAGTGGGATTAAAGATAGGCTGCCACTTAACGACAAGACCGCATCCCTCAGGGGGTGGGCCGCTGGGTGGCAGCACAATCGGAGTCTCTGGCAGGTCTTTACTGTAGGTGAAGGTGCTTATAGCGGGGATGTGGGAGATATCTTCTTTTTCGCTTTCGTTTCCCAGCCAATCCAGAGCAGAGACGCGGTACCAGTAGACCTCGTTTGGCTTGAGGCCCGAGTCAGTGAATGAGATTCTGATGGTTGTCGGGTCAGGAACACCCGGTATATCGGCGCAGTCGGGCTTTATCCCAGTCCACTTGCTTGAACTCACACTCCCGTCAGTAAAAACGCAGGCGACAAAGGTTGGAACATCCGTTTCTTTTTTGGAACGGTAGACATGAAAAGCCCGCAGGTCCTGGACTGGCGAGGATATCCACTCGATCAAAACCGAGTTATTCTTAGCTTTGAGTGCAGATATAATGGGAGCGGGTGGAGGTGTCTCCTCATAAAGACGCTGACAGGTATATTCGGAAGGGGAAGCCGGGCAGCCTATGTTTCCATCATAGACATTTCGCGCCATGTCAAAGGCCCTGACCCAGTAGGAATAGCAGATGGGGGAACCTTCGGGGAGGGATGAGTCTTCAAAATAAATATTCCCTGTCTCGCCAAGTCTTTTGTCAGCTTCTTTTAAAAGGATTTCGCCGAGGAGGACGAAATTACAGAGCTCTTGCTCAGGTTTCTGGGAGCGAGGCTGGTAAAATACTCCCATGTCGCAGGTACTGCGGTAGATCTGATAGCCGGCGAGGTCTGGTTCCGGATTTGGGTCCCACATCACGGTTATGTGGTCTGCAAACCCATCAGCTCCAGTAACATGGGTTGAACCAGGAGGTGTTGTATCCGGTACTCTTCCGGAAATGACTGCAGAGGGAGAACTTATGTTTCCATGAGCATCCTCGACCTGGATTCTGTACCAGAAATCCTTTTCTCCGTATGGGGGGAAAAGGTCAGGATGAGTATCTTTCCAGGTAATGGTCATGGTGGTTGTATCGGTGGGGTTTGCCGTCAGTGTATGGGCTAAGTAGCTTGCGAGGGAGCCAATATCCTCTATCTTGTTTATATCATCTGAGCGGTAGATCTTGTAGGTATGGGAAGTATCCAGTTCTACATGGCTGTTGATATCCCTGGTTACCTTCTGCCATGAGAGAGTTAAACCTGTTGAGGAGGATTCAATCTTAAAGTCGCCTGGAGTTTTAGGTGGTGTCTGGTCAGTTGGAGTGGCAGACTGATAAGAGCTCCAGCTTCCAGTTCTGTCCAGGATATCACAGGATGCAACCTGGTAGTAGTAGGTGACATAGTTTTCAGGCCCTGAGACATCTACACCGTCCACCTGGTGGGTATCAGGATAGCCGTCTTCGGTCCATCTCTGGAAGTCTACAAAACCAGGCTTGGGCGGGTCAATGGGATTACCATCAAGGTCGGTTGAAATATCGTAGAGGATTGGTTCTTCGTGGATAAGCTGGTAAGGTCCGTAAGGACTTGTCGACCTCCGCACCCTGTAGCTGAAAGCAGAAGGGTTCCTCTCCCAAGTGGCCAGAACTTTGTTATCTCCGGCTTCAAGGGTAAAGCCCATAGGAGGGCTGGGAAGGACAAAGTGGCCTGCCCAGACTTCAACACTGGTGGCTATGAGCATTTCTTCGTCCTTGGTCTTCACCGCCCTCAGCTCGTAGATATACTTCTCATCTGCCTTGACATCGTAATCGATAAAGCCCAGACCCCGGGCCAGGCGAATCTTGAGGTTAACTGAGGCCATCATGTTGAATGCCATCTCTTCCTCAGCAGTGAGTCCCCGCTCAAGTGCTTTACAGGGGTTCACAGAAGTGAGATAGAGGTCTGGCCTCATCTTTCCTATCCTTGATAGTTGAGTGAGTGTTTTACTCTCCATGTCGATAGTTTGAGTTTTTATTTTCTTTAGCTTTTCTTTATCGTAAATCTGCTCCTTTCCGGGCTCACTTTCCTTTAAAGGGCGGCCTCCGTAATACTTCTTGTTCACGGTTTTGCCAGTTTCGCTTAATGATTTTTTTTCTTGAGCGATGGCTGAGAAGGCATTGCCCAGCATCTCCCACTCTCGCGTGCCTTCCCCAATAATAGCCTTTAATTCGTCACACGTTTTGACCGAAGAGATAAGTTTTTTTCCGTTTATGGGTTTTTTAGGGAATTTCCTCTCCCCCTTTTTCATGCGGTAGAGATTGTACCCTTTCACTCCCTCTACCGGATTCCAGTAGAGGAGGATGAATGTCTTTCCGGTGCGGTCAATTCCTGAAGAGGTGGCGTAAAGCACATCTCCTTTGTTTTTTTCGGGCGACATCTTCCTGGGGAGTTGAACAGCAGAAGCAGGGAAGGTTGAAAGGCTGAGGGAAAGAATGATAGAAAAAATGAAGAATATAAAGGAAATAGAAAGGAGTATTTTAATTTTACCAAAAGAAATTTTTCTAAACATATTTATCCTCTCTTTTGTAACTTTTCTATTCTATGTAGAAACCTCTGCTTGGACTGAGTCCGGCGGTGACGTCAACTGAAGCACATATTACCCAGAGTACACAACCTTCAAGGCCAAACGTTCCTTCGTAATAGATAGGGGACGGGCCTCTGAGGTCCAGGTCTGCCCATGCCGAGGCAGATACGAGTCCTCCAAGAATTTCTCCGTAGACATGAAGGCCCAGGCTGCCGATTATGTAGGGGAAGCCGAGGCCTGCAAAATCACTCCAGAGGGTAGCAAGACCTGAAGGTGATTCTGAAAAGGCACCCATTCCAGCGTAAACTTCCACTCCTCCTCCAAAGATGTACCATTGGACTCCAAATGAGAGCTGACCGTAGCCGTATATTCCGGTAAGCGTATCAGGGAGGATTGAATCTGATACTCCAAAGTGTTCGCTTCCAGTCTGAAGCACCCAGGCCTTTGTTTTGGGCACATTGTGGCCGATAAAAAGTCCGCCTTCGAGCCCGAGTCCACCGGTCCAGCTGCAGATTTCCATGCTCATTTTTCCCTGGAAATATTGAGTTGTGCGGTCAGTGTACCAGGTAATCTGGCCCTCTCCCGAAAGCCCGGCCAGGACTGCATTGCAGTCGATACGGGCTTCTACATCTCCTTCAGCAGACAATCGGGTGAAGTCCACGCTGAGGGTAACAGAGCCAGAGACATCAATGGCTGTGGCTGCTATGCTCAGGAGCATGTCTCCTGAAGCATGGAAGGTGCATGAGTTTGGAGTGGTTGAGATGTTGATGCTGACTGCATATCCGCTTTTAGGTGCAAAGACACTGCTTCCCCCGCTCGCAGACTGTTCCAGATATCCTCCCAGGGCGATGCGCTCCAGTTGAGGGCCGACGATCCGGGCGCAGCCATAGAGTTCACTTATCCCAGCCAGACAGGAAAAAGGAGAAGGGAAAAGGCCGAAATCAATGTCATGAGTGGCTGTGGCGCTCAGGCAGATGTCTGTGGCATCTCTGTGTATTTCTACAGTAGAGTTGATTCCGTCCGAATGGATGAAGGAGATACTTGAAGTGCCTGTGCCCATAAAACCTTCCTGGATTGTCTCGTTGTATTGCATCTCTGCATCAGGAAAATCAAAGACAGCAAGTCCATTTCCCAGGGCATCGTGCCATTCCCCGTGAAGGGTGAGGTCGGTCTGTTCACACGATGCTAGTCCGCTCTTGGGTACCTTGACATATCTGCTGAAATAAGGGGCAGAGCTTGAGGCATCATAGCGGGCATCCTGGATGTTGATAAAGTTTTGGCCGAAAAAATTAAAGTGAACTGTGCCGCACACAGCCAGGAAGCCATCAGTATTTCCGGGAATATATTCTGAGAGAGCCAGATTATGGGTTGAGTATGGCAGACCGTCAAATTTCTGCCCGTAGGAATTTAGGTCGAGAAAAAGCTCTCCAATGTTCCCATCGGCAAGTATTTCACACCAGATGAGAGGGAAGACTTTTTCAAAATGGACATACTCACTAATCCCGGATTCTGTGAATATAAGACGACCTGTCCGTTCACTGATAACCCCAGCCTGGGTAGGATCTGCACCTGTCGCTTCAAACCCGAGCTTCCAGTAAGCAAGCTCAACGCCTGAGGGAATGGTGATGTCTCCCCCCACCAGATTTGCGGTGGAGGTAGCCTCCATATCAGAAAAAGGCAGTTTGGAGATATCACATGGCTCAGGGATGTCTAGAGTTCCATTAATCTCAGAATCATAGACAGCACTCGTGGCGTACTGGAAAAATATCGGTTTTTTTCTCTCGATATCACCGGTGAGTGTCATCCTGAAAGGCTGTTTGCCCACATACCCTTCCCTTGAATTGTCGCCGATATCTTCAGTGCTTCCCCACTGGTTGACTTTGAGTTCTCCATCCACGCCGCGATTTCCGATGTGGAGCCAGCCTGAGATATTCGTCATCTTGATGGGGTTTGTCGTCCCTCCTGGCCTGTCTGGAGAGTAAATAGTGAGATTTTTCGGAGCCCGGAGTGTAATTCCTGCAAGCTCGAGGGTCTCGAGCTGCATGATGACATCATTCAGGGTTACAGCGAGAGTAAAATTTAAGAAAGTGCTTCCTGTATCAGGTGAGAAGGAAGCTACGGGTCTTGCCGGGAGGTAGAGATAGGCCTCATTAACTTCCCCTTTCCAAGCAATAACCTCTTCACCTGGATGGGTGAGTTCTCCCCAGGCAATAAAAGTCCCTGTGGGGAAAGCAGCCTGGCAGGCGAGATCAAGGTCCTCCTCAACAGTTAGGGATGAGAACTTGGCCTCAACAGAACTACCTGGATTCCCATCTTTGCACACAGCCGTTTCGGGAAGAACGATTTTCCCTGGACCTAACTGGCCAGAAGTGATTCTGCTTTCAGAAACAATAAGCTTTCCTCCTTCGACCGTGATCAGGTATCCAGGGGGATGAGAGGGATGAAAAGAGAGTGCTCCGCTGAGAGTTAATTCAGCCGCAAAACCAGTACCTGTTACTTCAGCTTCGCTGAAAACGTAATCTCCGGTAAGATAGCCGGTGTTGGAATTCTCTGAGACCAGTCCATTCCCGGTGGCTGTGCCGTTTTTAAGAATCAGGCCTTTCCAGGAGGGAGACTTTGGGGCCGGACTTTTTGTGGAGCTGAAGTCAACTTCAAAAATATGACCTGTTCCGGTTACAAACATTCCTAAGTCATCCACAATCCATGGTCCAAAGTGCTCATTAAGGTTTTCGATATAGAATTCGCAATTGGGAGTTATGGACACCAGGCCGAGGTCAATCACAACTGGTTCACAGGTCTCTGGAGAGCCAATGCTCTGGGGAAGTTGAAGATTGATGTGGGCCACGGCTTCAGGTGAAGTAGGCGATAGATTAAGGGAATCTATCCAGACAGTGAAGCCCTCGATTGAGAGATTGATGATTTCAGGTTGGGGAGGTTCGGTCGGATAAGCAGCTTTGCCCTGAATAATGCGACCCACATTCGCCCGTCCTGGAACCTGGGTGATAGTTACATTATCAAAATGAACAAGGATGTCGCCTTTCTTCTCTTCTTTCAGCTTCAGCTTGTTGAGAAGATCCACCTTAGCCTTGAGTATGCTCTCCGGCTTTCTCGATTCAGATGCAAGCACAAGCTCCAGTTTTTCTCCTAACCGGACATGCGGACTGATGAGGCGAGCTTCTTCGAGGCTGATCTGATTTTCGGGGTCAGTAACTTCAGAAACTACCTCGAACATATTCTTAATCTCCAGAAATCCCTGGGGTATAAAAGGGATTAACGAAAGGCCGCAGCTGAAGCTCAGCCAGGCTGTTCCGGAGAGACCAACAGCCTGATTTTGGTCAAAATCCCAGTGTCCTCTGTCTGTATACGCCTCCACAATTAATTGAAATTCGCCTATGAGAAGTGTTTGAGGGAGGTCTCTGTAGAATGGCGGATAGAAAGGCTCTAAAATATCTTTAAGCTTTACTAGAATGTTGTCCTTTAGTTCTAAAGGGTTGAATTTTTCAGTTGTGGAGATATCTATACTTTCCTCCAGGTTCTTCAGCTCATCCAGGCATCTTTCATAAGCCTTCTGGCTTACTTTTCTCCTCAGTCCTTTCAAATTTTCCTTGGTCTTTTCAAGAATTCCACTCTTAAGCCATTTTATGGTAGCTTCGCGATACTGCTCATAGGCTTTCTCAACTTCACTCCGGGCAGAGCGTATATCACCTTCTTCAACTTTGGAAACAGCTTCTCGCACATAACGCTCTGATTTGCTGAGCTCTTGAGAAGCGTAACGATTGGCACCCAATTCGAAAAGTTTCAGCCGGATTCTTACCAAGTCTTCTAACAGACTTCGGGAGATCTGAGCGGCCTTGAAAGCCTGCTCGAGATGTTCGCTGGCCTTATCGATTTTCTGTCGGATGTCTGTGAGTCTGGCACCTGCTTTAAAATCGGTTCGGGCAGATTCATAGAGCTGAACAGCCTTTTGGTAGCTTTTCGGGGCGTAAAAATCAAGCTTGTTCTTCCTGGCCAGCTCGAGTTTTTCTTTTAAGGATTTAAAGAGAGCATTCTCAATATTCTCTGTCTGAGTGTATTGCGTGTTTAGGGAGCAGAGGTTTTTATTCGGGCAGATTGAAAAAATAAAAAAAGTGACCAATATTGCTAGAAAGATGGAATTGTATCTTTTTTGAGTTTTCATCATTTCATCCTTTCAGAAAGAATAGAAATAGCGGGTGAAGATTTATAGAAGTTAGAGGAGCACGCAGAAATGAGAAAAAATCAACCATAATAAGTATATGTCGTTCTATTGCTTTCTCGACCCCAATTTTCCCTCTAGTTTCTAAAATCATATATCATATGGAAAAAAGTCTGTCAAAAAATTTTTTTATTTTTTTTTGAAATTCTCAAAAAATTCTCAGTCTTGCAAACTACTTTTGTCAGGATGCTATTATTGACAATAAAGCTAAAGGATGCGAAAATTTTATTCCTCCATCGATGGTGA
>JBHIER010000109.1:0-8972 GCA_046760705.1 bacterium | reverse complement strand
AACTCTCGGACCAAAGGACGCACCTCCATCGGTGGACTTAGCAAGGTAAATATCAAAATCCTCGCCTAACATCCACCACCCCTCATCATACCAGGCAACGTAGATGTTCCCGCTATCATCCACGGCTATCGAAGGGGGACACCTGAACCACATGCTGCTGCTGCCAACCCGAACGTTGGGACCGAAGGTTTTACCCCCATCCGTGGATTTGGCGAAATAGACAGTCCAGTTCCACATTCCCTCCCTATCGTCGTGCCAAACAACATAGATATTGCCTTCTTTATCCAAAGCAATGGCCGGCTTGACTCTTGCCCCAAGACTCCCGTCATCCACTCGCACATCACCATCGAAGGCGGATATACTGGCTGAGACAATACTGCATATGGCAAAAGTAATCAGTGGAAATAGACCCCCAGTCTTTTTGACGTCTTTAGAACCTAACACTTTTTCACCCCCTTCTTTCCCTATTCTACGCCAAGTAGCCCAAGACGACAGGCAAGACTACACTGACGATAGAATTTATGTGAGACCCCCCCTCAAGACTTCTCAATTCATCACCCCCTTTGTAGCCTGAGATTCGAGGTGGAGTCGGTTCGGGCAAACTGAACTCAATATTGTGCTATGTCAAGAGAATTTTCGACTGGGGCAAGCAGAACAAGGCAAGCCAGACTCAACCTTGAGCCTGTCTTGACCCCATTCGGATAGCTTTCTGCGCAAGGCCAGAATCCTTTTCTGCAACTGGCCCTTGACAACGTTCCAGACTGGCACCCATTCTCAATTTTAACGTTCAGTTTGAGATTTGAGATTATTGTTTCCATTTTTTATTACCTCCCGATTTCCATCTATTATAATAATCACCATTACGATCTTTGTCAAGCAAAAACATTCTTGTCCCATGCTGCGACTTCCTTATCCTCCAAGTTCGACTCTCGCAGAAAGACTCGCACTTTATCTATCCTCAACTTATCTTGCCAAACTTCGGAGGTACAACCCTTTTGAGCCTTGAATATACTGGCCAGATGAGGGTAAATTCCTCGAGCCACATCACTGATAGAAATTGCTCGACAATAATGCTCCTCCATAAACTCAACAGCCTGATCGATGTGGGACTCTTTTACTTCCGAGTCGAATTGATGGTATCTTTGCTTCTCCGGTGTATTTTACCGGCCAAATCAAGCCAAAAACATCACCCCGTCACAAATTTTTGAATAGAAAAACTCAAGCACTATTTCGCCCCTCAAAGCCCTGTTATCCGACTCTCCTTATATCGTCCTCTAATTTTCTGCCACTACGGGCTGATAGGCACTGCTCGGGTGGGAGTCCAACTCCCACCCGCATCGGCCCCTACGACTCAAACAGCACCCTTTCTTACCCGGAGAGCCAGTGCTTGTCCCCGGGACAAGCCCCTACACTACCCTCTTTCGCCCAAGATGATCTGGACTATCAGCACCACATCCACAATGTTGACTTCGCCATCTTCATTCATATCCGCGGCCCAGAGTTCGTATCCGCTCGGCTCCTCGGGCAGTCCCAGAATAATGTTAACGGCCCTGACCACATCCAGAACATTGATCTCCCCGTCGAGGTTGACATCCCCTTTCGTCGGCTCGGCGTATTCGTAAGCACCGATGTCGTATCCAGCCCCCTGGGGTCTTGATACGCCCTCGTAATCGACAGGAGGTCCGTTCTCCGAGGTGCCCTGGTCTATGGCGATGGCCCCTTCCCTCAGATGGAGATTCCACTGGGAGAGGTCGACGAAGAGATCCTCGTCCGGATCATAGGAGACGAGGGAATGCTCGTCCTGACCACTGAAGGCGAACCAATCACCGTCGGCCAGATCATCGAGGCTATATTCCGTCACCCAGGCGTAGTTGATGGCCCGATCTCCACCGTTGAAGTTGTGCAAGAGGTTGTAATCGCCGTCGTATTGGTCGAGACCTGTCTCCTGAAAGGTGAGGCCGTTGTTCTGCCCGGCGGCGACGATGCAGTTGTACATGCTGAGATGGTCGTTGGGGTTCTCCACCAAGATGTTGTATGTCTCACCCCCGGCGAAGGTGCAATTCCTGAGGGTGACGTGGCCCGGGGTGCCAGACCAGTCCAGCTCCACATTGTTCACGCCGTTATTATATCCCAAGCAATTCGTCAGGACGAGTTGATCCCCCCAGAGCTTGTATCCGCCATTGAAGCAGTTGTGGGCCGAGCAGCGGTCAAGGGTTACGGTGTCGGCCTTGATATCGAACCCGTCGTAGACATTGTACGTCTCGCAGCCAAGGAACTGAAACCCGTGCCCGTCTCCGAAGGCGAAACCGTCCACATTCTGCTCAGGATCCCGGCAGTCGCGGGCAATACAATCGTTGAAAGTTCCGTCGTAGCAGACCGGACCACCGCCCCATGATGATGCATCGAAGCCGTACAGGTCGAAGTCATGAATATCAACGTCCTGGAGAGTAAAATTATGAGCGCCGTCCGTGGCCCCGATGCCGTAAGTACATTCGAAGACCTCGCAGTTCTCAACGACGACATCTTCGCTGCCGTAAAGCATGATGCCCGCATTCCAATTTCGCACCTTGAATCCGAGGAACCGATAATGTGAGGGCAGGGATATCCCGGTGGACCATTCCACACTGGTGCCGTCGATATAGACCGTATCCCCCGAATAGACGGAGAGGAGGATGGGCTGTCCGTTGCTCCCTGGATTGGCCGAATCGATATATTCATAATACGTACCCGATCTGACGTAAACAGTATCACCAGGGCCAACCACACCGGCCGCATAGTTGATGTGCCTCCAGGGCTGGTCAAAGGCGCCGGGGTTGGCGTCGTCCCCGTTCGGGGACACGTAATATCTTGTCGTCTGCGCCTGTTCAAAAAAGAGTGCGCTGTGAACGTTCAGATTGAATGTCACGGTGACTGTTGTTGGATCCGGCTGATGGTAACTTTGAGAGCTCCAATTCCCGAGGAAGTCGAGCTTTTGGCTCGTAGTGACGGCTCCGGCCTGGGGAAGGGTTGTGGTGAGGGTCACCGACCGGGGTGTGGGCACGGCGTCGCCCTGGCCCACGCCGGAGTAGTTGACCAGCCGCACCTGGAGACCGGTTGCCCTGCGGAAGGGAAGGGCAACCACACCGTGGGGCACATTGACCGAGAGCAAAGGTTCGACGCCAATTTGATCCCACAGATCATTGAGAAAACTCTGTCGTATTGCTTCTGCCTCGAGTGGGTCACCGCCCTCCCAGTAGGGAGCGGCGGCCCAGAAGTAGTTCCGGCCTGGGACGTCGAGGGTGTAGACGGACCGGCCGGACCCGAAGGTGTTGACGTAGACCTCACCTTCCTCGGCGTTATCGTAGCTCACACCGAAAACATCTGAGAGTTGAAAATTGGAGAGTTCCTGTCCCCGCTCATCGAAAAGCGAAGTCTGGCCCGTGGCCAGGAGAACGCCGCCGCTGGCCACATAATCCCTGAGCGCCGTCACCTGAGGGGAACTCATGCAGCCGAATAAGGGGGCAACCACCGCTCTGAAGGCGGTCAGGCTGTCCAGATCGGTGTCAGACATCACTCTGTAAGGAATGTTCGATTCTAAGAGCAGCATGGCCATCCCCCGCCAGGCGTCGTGGTAGGCGTAGTTGCTATCCCACGACCCTCGGTCCAGATAGTCCATTGTCTGTCCCGAGAATATCAAAGCTACTTCGGCATACGGCTCCCAACCAGCGTCGTAATAAGTTTCGTCGTAATTGGCCAGCCAGGTGAAAAATTGGCGGCGGAAGTCGAGGTCAGGGGTACTGGTCATGCCCTCTTCGCCTGAGGTGTAGTAATGGAAGCCGGCAGCTACCACCGAGGCGGCGTGGAGCCGAGCCACATCGATCGTGTTGGGCTGGCCCTTCTCGACATAGGAGAGGAGCCAGGGTGGGTGGCCGCGATCCAGATCGCCCCAGAACCTGAGGGTGGCCAGCATGGCCGGCCACAAGTAGTACTTTCCCGCCGTCCGGGGACCACCAAATTCATGGGCCGTAGCATTGCATACGTAAGGTAGATCCAACGAACTGCTTCCCGTTTGGGTCATGCTCACCTCCGGCCCCACAGAGGTCTCGATGATAAGCCTGCATTCAGGATTGACCCCTTTAAGGGCAGCATCAAAGTCGGCAATAAATCGGATCGTTTGTGTGTATCGCCACCCGATAAAGGCCTGCCACCCGGGATCGTCCCAGTCTGGGGCGATAGGTGGCTCTGGCAAAGAATGTCCCGTCTCAGTCTGAAACCGGGCCCGGCTGACCGAGTCCACTGTGGCCCACTGGTTCGTCCACCCGTCACCGAAATTGGTGCGGAGAAAGGGCACATCGAACCAGACGCCGTCGACACCGGTGGCCGCAATCTGGCCAGCCAGGTTCATTATAAGGTCATGATACTCAGGCGCATCAGGATTGAGCCACACGTCCTCATCAGTTGAGTCAACCCAGAAGGGCATCCCCGGCATCGACCCGTAGAAGACGGCCAGCCGCCCGTCAACGCCCATCTGGAGCCAGTCCGGATGGTCGGTATAGGCACTCCCCTGGCCGTCATCATCAACACCGTCCATATCCAAATCGGAATCGGGAGTCCCCATCTCCAAGGGGGCAATATAGACGATGAGGTGCACGTCCGGGAAATTGGTGTGAACGTATTGGGCCCGCGACTGCAGCTCGGCCAACCCCGGTCCGGGGTCCAGCACGCGCCCCTGATAGGTGTCGCTGAAGTCGGCCCAACACAGAATGACGTTGGCCCCGTCGGCCACAGCTCTGGATACCCCATCCTCCCAGTCCCCGGCATCGGGGTCATCCCACGGTGTGGCCATCCGCGCTGTCCGCAGCCAGTCGGAGGTCTGAGCCCAGAGACTTGATTGGGCAGTAATCGGGATAAAATCCATGACAAAAAGAAGGCTGCTGAGGCAGGCAAAAATGAAGGGCCATCTCAGAGCTTTATTAACCTTCGACTTCATAGTTCTTTGACCTTCTGACATTTGACCTCCAGATGACTTACAGATTTCCAAGGTCTGACAGACTCTGCAAATCTTTCAGGTTATCGAGGATCGGGCTGCTCAGAGGGCGGACTGTAAGCGTTCGGATGAAAGAGCCCCTTCCCGTCTCTTTTGAACTCGCCGATGATCCTCTGCCCATCAGGAGAGGTTAGCCAGCCGATGAGGGCCATGGCATAGACGTAGTTAACGTGAGGATGCCTCAAAGGGCTAACGGCTATTATGCTGTAAGGGTTAAAGAGTCTGTCGTCACCTTCGCACAGGATGACGAGCTTGACCTTCTTCTCAAAGGCGAGGTACGTCGCTCTGTCCACGAAGCAGTAGGCCCCCTTTTCGTCGGCAATCTGGAGGGTGGCTCCCATTCCCTGGCCTGTCTCAAGATACCATTCCCCCCGAGGGCTGACCCCTGTTAGCTTCCACAGACTTTTCTCCTTCTGATGGGTGCCGGACGCATCCCCGCGGGAGGTAAAAAGCCATCCCCCCTCCGCTATCCTCTTGAGGGCAGTCACAGCATCGTTGCCTCTGGTCCCCGCCGGATCCTTATCGGGGCCGACGATGACAAAGTCGTTGTACATCACTTCCCGCCGGTTGACTCCGAACCCGCTCCGGATGAATCGATCCTCCGCCCCCCGGGCGTGGACAAAGACGAGGTCCACATCCCCATTCTCCCCCAACTTCAGGGCTTTGCCGGTCCCGACAGCAATCACATCGACCTTGACGTTGAACTTCTCTTCAAAGGGCGGCAACAGCACATCCAGGAGCCCTGAGTTCTCGGTCGAGGTCGTGGTGGCCATTCTGATCCGTTCTTCCGCCGCTCCAGCAGAGACCGGTATAGCTACCACAAAAAGGACAAACCAACCTGTAACCATTCTCCATCGTTTCACGAGACAAACCTCTGCTCCAAAGAAGATTTACTCTCTCCACAACGTCTAAAACATCTTGCTATCCCTTTACGGGAGGAGAATTACGTTCACTATTTTCACCAAATCTAAAACGTTCACCGACCCGTTATCGTCGTAATCTGCTGCCCAGCGATCCGACGGGTGAGGATCTAACAGGCCCAAGATAATATTCACCGCAATAACCACATCCATCACATTGATTTCTCCATCGTTGTTGACGTCACCTTTCAAATCTTCGAGGAGCGAGATTTGCACCTCATCGATGTACCAACCCTCAGCAGTCACGTAAGCGTCGGAGCCGGCTCGGAATCGGAATTGGACCGGGCCGTAATAATCCTCTAAGTCAAACTCTTCCTTTAACCAATCCTGTGATGCCGAAAAGCAAGGGGTACCGCCGGGGAAAGGGCTGGCGGGATTATCTATAATGTTGAACGGATACCCGCCTTCTGGGACGATTTGGGTCCAGCCGTCACCATCATTGATCTCCACAAAGGCACCATCCCATTCGGTCTCCATATCGATCCAGTGCCAGAAGGAGAGGGTATTGTTAAAAGAGAGTTCGATCACTCCGGACACCAACCCCGCGTCCATAGAATTGACGTAATAGCTTCCATCTGTGCCCCCGCATTTCCAGCTCGTATTGCCTCCGAAGGTGATATTTCGATAGGTGCTCAGGTGCCACTGGTCACCATAGCCCTGAGTGACGGGATTGTGGGTCCAATCGCCTTCACCCGACTCCATGTCATCGGCGAAGACTTTATCCAGGCCTATCTTTATGGTGAAGGGTTCCACTTGAGGATCGCAGCCCTGACATCCGATCCCCAGGGAAAAGTTGGCTTCATAGCCTATGGGACAATCGGGGGCGACGCCGAATCGGTATGGAACGAGTGAGCTTCTCGTTTGGGCCATCCCAATGTCGCCGAAGGACGCTGTAGCATTGACTATCGATACATACGGATCTGATGTGCTCAAACTCCCCACAACGCTCATGCCTTCTCCTGCGCCGATATTTTTGAGGTTTATATTCAAGACAACCGTTTCGCCCGGATCAGGAAAGCCGTCTCCGTCACCACCATCGTCGTCCACATAGAAAGCGGACAGTGCAAAATAGGGTGCTCCGGTGAACTCTACATCAAAAGTCATCACAGAGCCAGAGTTGCTGACGTTGGTGATCACTACGCCGCTGGGTCCGTCGTAACCGTCGCTGTTCGGCGTGGTCGAGGGAGAAAACTCCGTCTGCCCGTCTTCGGCCGAATAGCACGCACCAATTTTGAACTCCCACGGATACCACCACTCGCTCTGTTCACTCACTCCGTCCCACGGGTTGGCCGGATCGTAGCCGGCATCTTCGACCACAATCCCGTAATGAGGATAAGTAGGCGTACCGTTGTTGAAGTCGGTGCTCTCATCCACGTGAGTAATCAACAGCCCGGAGTCCAGAGGATTTGGCCCCGGGGTGAACCAATCAAACCAGGCCGAAAAATCGGAATCGTAGTGATCGAAGAGAGCCGATGATGCGGAGTTGCGATTCTCTATCAGAAAATACTCGGTGAGTGAGCCATTGATGGGGATCTTATATAATGAGTTGGCGTTTGTCGTTTCGATCTCGTTGATCTGGACACCGGTTTGCGAGAAGCTCAGCACTGTGGGTGTTATCCAGCCCAGAAAGCTTTTCAGATAGCCGCACAGGTGAGTGGGGGTCACATCCGCACCGTAGGATGAGAGGGAGTACCCGTAGTAGCCCATGAGGCACCAGTCCATCAGAGGATGATCGTTTTCGTCGCTGGGCGTGTTGTAGGTGCTCGAATCCATTTTCCTATCGTAGTCGTAAAGGTCCGGGCAGCCGAGCAGATGTGAATATTCATGAGCAAAGACTCTGATGCCCTGGATCTGGCCGCTGGTGCCGTCTCCCCTGAGCTCGGGATTGATGGAATAATCGGACACCGTCACCCCGTCGTACTGTCTCGGTACCCTCATGGCCCAACGATGGGACCAGATGTCGGCCAAGCTGCCGGTGTGTTCTGCGCCAGGTCCTTGATGAACGATGATGAGCCCGTCGACGTAGCCGTCGGAATCGTTATCGTACTGGGAGAAGTCCACACCCGCCGCTTCGGCAACATCGACTGCTTCCTCGACAAGTTTTTGAGCATTGTTGGGATAGCTTCCCATGCCGTAGTTACCTCCGCTGGTATAATAGGAGGACGGATTGGCGGCTGTGTACCAGCCCACCACCTGGCCTGTCAGGCCGAAGATATTGTAAGAGACCTCAACAAAATAGTCGTTGAGGCTGCCAGTGGGATATGTACCTGAGGTGAAGAGCATGTTGTGAAAGCTGGTCGGGGGATGGGTGCCAGAGATATCCTGGGTCTGAATGAGGATTGTCAATGCCTTATCCGGACTGGTGGTTCGGCCGAGATTGAGAGGCATCTGCCTGTCCACACCTTCAGGAAAGACCGGATAGGGATCACCTGTGCTCACCGATCGACCGGTCTTCGGATCATACAGCCCCGGTCGGGCCTCGATATGGGCCCAGGCGGGTGCTGAGATGGCGAGCAATGTGAAGGCGAGAATCGTCGCCAGTGCTACATTCTTTCTACCGACCATGAATGATTACCTCCTCCGGGGTGGCAATCCTGAAATTAACTTCTCTCAGCTCGGTTGGGAGTTGGACCTGTCCGCGTCCCTACTGTAATCATAAGTCATTTTTTAGCTTATGTCAACCAATTTTTCATCTATCTGCATTTCGAGCGCGATCACCAGAAGGCCGTGCGGTTTAAAAGTCCCTGTCCCCCCCGACCCACAAGGCCGACAGAGACGTCGGCCACTACGATTCAAACAGCACCCTCTCTTACCCAGAGAGGCAGTGCTTGTTCTAAAACAGACGACCTCCACTACCTCAACAACACCATATGCCTGGTAGCTGTGAAGTCGTTGGCCACAATACGGTAAAAGTAGACCCCACTGGAGACTTCGTCTCCTCTCTCATTCCTCCCATTCAGGTTACCGTATAATATCCTGGCTCCTTGAACTCATCCACCAAAGTGACCACCTCCTACCCGAGAAGA
>JBHIER010000108.1:0-8982 GCA_046760705.1 bacterium | reverse complement strand
TTCCTCTTCCTTTTTCTCTACTCCAAAACATCCAGTACTGAAAATAGCCAGTAACATTACCGTACATATCCCTATTACCAATGTTCTATTTCTCATAATTCTTCATCACCTCTTTGGCGTGTTATAATATCACAAAAACCCTCTGTATCCCAGTTTGTTAAGTCTGACGGATCAGCATGCGCTTCTTAGATAAACCATAATCTCACCCTTTGAGGTAATCTGCTTCTTTTGTGACTGATTGTCCTTCACTCTTCGAACTTATTTTTGCTATACACATATTCATCCAGCCTATCGTGTAATCGAGTGGATTTGTCTTGGGGTGAATTTAGTAGACACCCCGACTCTTCTGTCATGGCACACACGTCCCAATGCCCAGGACAACATTCACAATGCCCACCACATCCAGGATGTCAACATTCCCGTCGCCGTTGCAGTCGGCGACCCAGAGCTCGTATTCTGTTGGCGGATGGGGGATCTCCAGAACGATGTTCACTGCACCGACCACGTCCAGGATATCAACGCCGCCGTCGCCATCCACATCTCCCCTCTGCCCCTTCGGCTTCAGAGAGGCGATGGTCGGAGTACCCTGTCCGACATTGCCCAAATAGACCACCACGGAGCCCTCCGGAAAACGCACTACCGCCGGATCCAGGGCCAGGCCCCCCACATCCGAATCGCGCACGATGAACTGCGATTGTTTTGTGTCAAAGGTCAGCCCGTCATCGGATTCATTGAAGGCGATCCCCCCCGACCCGCTATCCGGGAACGAAAGCCGGTGGTACAGCCTGAACCTCCCGTCCGCAAGGTACATGCAGTGGGGATCGACATCGCCGGTGCCCAGGATGTTGAGATTGCTCTCCGGCCCCCAGGTCCAGCCCTCATCAGTTGAGATGGCCGTCCGGATGCCATTGGGCGTGGGGCTCTGGCCGTAGAAATCGCCCACGTAGTACATCCGCCAATGCCCGTTGGGAAGTTGAATGCAGTTGGGCACACTCACAATTGAATCATCGTAGGCCGAGCCGGCATAACGGATTCCCGCCTCCTTTGTCCAATTCAAACCGTCGGAGGAGATGTAGCTCTCAATCCGGCTGTGGCGTGGCTCCGGGGAGAGCATCTCCTCGGCCAGAAAGCGGATACGCCCGTCATTCAGATAGACAAACGCCCCGTCGCAGTGCATGGGCAGGTTCAGGCCGTAGTTCAGAGTCCACGTCTCTCCGCTATTTGTTGTCGTGGCACTTCCAACTGGGCCGCAGAAGGTGAGCCGGACAGTTCCATCCGGCAGGATAACAAAGCCCGGCACGCCGTAGTCCTCAACCTCGGGCAGGATGCTTGTGGTGTGGAGGAGAAACTCGGTCCCCTCCCCGGGCTCCAGGGTAAAAAAGGGCTTCCATTCAACGGGGATCAGAGTTGAGCAGTACTCCCGGAGCAGGTAGGTGAAGGTGAAGGGGACGGTTTCGGGCAGCAGATGGGTAGGATGCTCGTACCAGCTCTGCAGGACCGCATGGTCCGGATTGCCGCCTGCGGCCGCAAATTGTTCCACGGAGCCCAGCGTCTCGTGGTAGAAGAGAGAGTCGGATTGAAATCCCCCTGTCTGAGAATTGTAAATGAGCCCGAACTGGACACCGCGGGACAGAACAAAATCCTGCAGCGCAGCCAGCTTGGCCCATCCCCAGTCTGTCCCTTCAGCGTAGTTGTACGGGCAGTCGGCGTGGAAAAAGGCCAGGGTTTCACCCCGGCTGGACAGGGTGTCCAGCAGTATATCCAGAATCGCCGGCAGATCGCCGTAGTTGTTGGGACCGGGATACACGGCGAAGGTGTCCACTGTGTACCAGGGCACGGGCTCGATCAGTCCGATGGAGCAGGCCGGGTAGACGGCGTGGATCGCCTCCATGTAGTCCGCGACTTCCCGGGCAGCCTCCTCAGGTGTATAATTGCACAGATTGCTCTGGCCCATGGCCAGGGTGTGCCCGAAGGGGGAATCCATCGCGATTCGGTCCAGGGTCCCTCCGGCCGAGTCGATGGCCGAAAAGTCGCCCAGGTCGCGGCTGGCTGTGGATTCGCCGCAGATGTCGCCGCAGCCGTTGAAATCACGCAGTCCCCCGGACTCCACCGCCACCTTTATGTCATACGTATCCAGAAAGGGAACCGCCAATCCCAGCATTTCTCCCGCCCAGCGGCCGGAGAGTTGGTTGATATAAAACTTGAAGACTTCCGTGCACCCCCTCGCCTCCTCCCAGGCGCTGCTGTCTGTGAACAGGTTGTTATAATCCGGCGTTTGGTTGGGGGCAAACCATACGGTTTGCGCTGCGGAAAGCGAAGGGATTAGAACCAGCCACATTTTGACCCCCAGGGCGATGGACGATTGGGAAGACAGTGAAAAGATGTGTTTGATCCCATTTTTTCCTCTCATCAATTTACCCTCTCATTATCCAGGAGATACTCATTGCTAAGGGCGTATACTCTCAAGTCATTCCGAGCCTGACTGGGGGTACGGTCACCAGCAGGAGTATCCGTTTCTTACCTCTTGCTTCTTGCTTCTTGCCTCTAACTCCTTCATGGCGAGCACGTCCCGGTGCCCAAAATGACGTTGACGATGCCCACTACGTCCAGAATGTTCACAACCCCATCTCCGTTGCAGTCGGCGGCCCACAACTCCTGTTCGGTGGGCTCCGGGGGCAGCTCCAGGATGATGTTCACAGCTCTTATGACATCAAGCACATTGATCATGCCATCCCCGTTGAGGTCCCCCTTCACCTGGGGCCCCAGGGAAACCGTTTGGTCCCAGATGACTGTCTCCTGGTAGCCGGAGAGAAAGCTGGCCGGCAGGCTCCAGTAGGTCACCAACACATGCAAATTCCCATCTGAGTAACTTTCTGGAAGGCCGTACCAACTGGTGTCGTCGGGTGCGATTCGGGTGTCGATCTCCCCTTTCTGATACTCATATTCATCCTGGAACACGATCTGCCCCTGAACGTCGCGAACCGTGACCGCAACCCTGATGGCCCGTTTCGATTCCCCGGGCAGATAATGTCCCAGGTTGGCATTGTGCACCCCGATCCAGGCCCGTCCCCGTTCGAAGACAATGAGCAGATTCGTCGCGCTTTGCAAGGTCCCCAAATCATGTGCTCCCAGGAAGGTGTGCTCGTAGACGGTCCGCGTCGGCAGTCCAGGAATGCCCTCGGCCAGGGAGCGCTGGACCGGGGGCATGTGGCAGTCCTGGCAGGTGATCCCCTGCTGGGCTGCGGGGCTGGAGGGGTAGTCTGCGCCGACGTCGCCGTACCACCACTGGCCGTGGCATGTCATACAGATAATCACCTCCCGATATGCGGTATCCTGAACCGTAGAATGAGGAGCTGTCACATCGTAGGGGGCATGATATGCGTCCGTCGTGTCTTCGTGGCAGGAGACGCAGGTCACCCCCTCGGAGCGGTCCCCGGAACGGGCGTCTGGTTCGATACCCAGGCCTTTGATCAGGATTCGCCGCGGAGCGTGACATGTCTCGCACTCTGGGCCGGAGTGTGGGCCGTGATACTGATACACCTCGTTGGTCCAGGAGAGGGCATGATAGCTGGTGCTCCATTCGCTGTACATCACCGGGTGGCAGGGCTGACAGGTGGTGGCCGGTTCATCGTCCCCCGAGCCCACCTGGCAGATCTTGGCGTCGAGGGTCGACTGCTGAAACACGGATCCCTGAGCACCCGCTTGGCCGCCAACAAGAACCAGGACGACCACACACCCCATGGCTGTGGCCCATTTATGATCGCAACATTTTCCTTTCACTTTTGGACACCTCCTTTCATTTGATGAATGACCACTGTGGAATAATGGAATAGTGGAGTGATGCAGTGGTGGAGTAGTGACTGCGCGACCTCCGGAGTGCCCCCAACATTCCAGTACTCCAGTACCCCAGTATTTCAAATATCTCTGTGGTCTCCACGGCTTTATTCCAAAACTTCCGAGTTAAGTGTCTTTTGGGTTCCGCCGCCCAGAATTTCCCCCACTATCCCCAGCACATCGAGTACATCCACCTCACCGTCGGAGCTAAAGTCCGCCCTCCAGAGCTCGTCTTGCCCGGGTTGATGGATACCAAGAATAATATTGACCGTCAGCACCACGTCCACCACGTTGATGTCGATGTCGAGATTCACATCGCCCTTGACCCCCTGGTGGGTGGGTCGCCAGCCGTAGCCGAAGCGCTCGTCCTCGATCCCGTCGGAGCCTAAAGCTGCGTACCAGATCCTTGTAGTTTCATCTTCAAATACAATCGAGGTACACCAGATATTGTCGCTGTCAAAAGTCCCCTCGGGACCTTGGTCGAGATCGGGGTTGTGAGGACTTTTTAACCATTTCACCCCGTCCTTGGAGATAGCATGTCCGACCTTGAGATCCCTCCCCACACCCTTCTTCAAGCCCGTATACCAGAGGTGAAAGATGCCATCGTAGTACACCACCCGAGGCCTAAAAGGCCCGTCGTCATCCCATTCCCCGGAAGCACCGAAGGAGAGCACCGGATTGGACTCGTATTTTGTCCACTGGACGCCGTCGGCCGATGTGGCCAGACCCACCTGAGCGTTTTTGTAATAGGTCGGCGGCCCCTCACCCTGGGTGGAGGCATACCACATCATGTAGACCGTATCCAGCCTGACGACCGTGGGTGTCGTGATGCCATCGACCTCCCACGGCTGACTCGCCGCCAGCACTGGGCCGTCGCCATACCTTGTCCACTGGATGCCATCGCGTGAGATGGCGTAGCCGATGCCTGCCCCACCTGAGCCACCGCCTTGATACCACAGTTTGTAAGTACCGTCGTCGAGCATTATATCGGGGCATTTCACCACATTATCGTCCCACCCCGTAAGGTCCGGCTCAAAGACCGGTTGTTCGTCCTTCTTCCAGTTGATGCCGTCCTCTGAGACCGCCCGACCAATGGCCCAGGTGGGCTTGGGGGCCGAAAAATACATCACGTACTGACCGCCCAATTTGGCCACCACAAAACAGTCCACCCGAGAGTCCCAACTGGTTGAATCGCCGGGCCAGAAGACCGGGCCGTACTTCTCCCATCCACCGCCATTAGTACATATCTCCCCGGAATCCCCCTTCTTTTCTCGAGCCTGAGAGCAGGCAGCCCTTCTATTCTTCCAATCACAGGCCGCGGCCAAATTGGGCAGCCCTTCCCGGAGAAGGGCAATCACGATGGCCACAATTATCCAACGAAGCCTCATGGTGGTACCTCCCCTCATGTCCCCAGGATGTAACCGACTATGAGGACGACGTCGATGACGTTCAACTGGCCGTCGTAATTGAAGTCGGCCGCCTCAAACTGCGCCGGTGTCGGTTCCTGGAGACCTAAAATGAAGTTGACCGTCAGGACAACATCCAGAATATTTATCGTCCCGTCCCCGTTGACATCCCCCTTGGCCGGTAGAAGCCGGATGGAGTCGATCTCGATCTGGGCCCCGGCGGTGTTGGTCGGGTCCAGGCGAAGCTGTAGGATCTGACCCGTCCACTCGTCGTTATCCTGGAGGGACAGAGTGTAGTCCTGAAAGTCGGTGTGATTCGTGATGGAGAACCCCTGACTCTTTTCCTCACTATAGTTCCCGGAGTCGTCCCGAATCCAGAAGAGCTGGCCGTAACTGCCCCCGGTGACCTTCATCCGGATCTGACAGATCGGATAGAGGGTGGCATCGATGTCGATTGACGGCCCGGTGAACCATGGATCAGGACCGGTGGAGCGAGCCTTCAACAGCCCGCCGGCCACGGCCACTGAGTCCAAATAGTAATTGGGGCTCCACCCTTCGGCGTATCCTTCGGCCTCAAACTCCCACTGGGAGCCGCTGGCCGGAGGCAGCCCCGCCACGTCTATCAATTGAATATCCGGTCCGCCCGGGGTGAAAAACCCCTTGACGATCACATTCCCGTCAAGAGTGTACATCCACCCCTGGCTCCCCTCGTCCACATCTCCCACCTGTTCCAGGGTGTCGGTGCCCAGGAGCACCGCCTGGGGCCGGGTCACCCTGGCGGCCGCCACCAGACCGCTGTCGGCCACTGTGGGTTGAAGGGCGATGGTCAACAGGCCGGCGGCTGCCTCGGCCGCAAGGTCAACGCCGGCGCTCACGTGGACGGGAGTCCCATCCATGACCACGATTTCTGTGAAGAGCCTGGGATCAAGCCCCGTCAGCGTCAGGACATTCGACATGATGAGATTGGGAGCCAGGTCCCAGTGGTAGGGCTCATCGGCGATGAGCATATCGTACGCATCGGGGTACATCCCCTTGTTCTCGGGATAGGCGGTCGTCTCGTCCCGCTGAATCTGCATGGCGAAATGGACCAACCCCTGGCCGATCTGGTCCCAGGCCAGCTCCGTATCGTACTCGGCCAATTTTAAAAGCCCGGAGGCGTAATCGAGTCCGTTCCACTGGACCACCCGGCCGAACCAGGCCCCGGTGTACCACGTCGCCCCGAAGACGGGGATGGAGCCGTAGACCATTGCCTCCCGGTCGTCGGCCCCCCAGAGGTAGATGAAGGGCAGTCCGGCGTAAGCCCAGTATTTGGCCCGGTCGAGATAATGGCTCTGGCCTGTCATCTCATATCCCTCCAGGTAGCTCAACAGAGCGATGGCAGCAGCCAGAATATCCGGCGCATGGAGGGGCACCTCCCAGGTCTGGGCCCCACGGGGGACTTCAAACTGGTCCATGAAGTCCAGGGCAAGAAGTCCTTTCTGTAAGTACAGTGAATCGCCGCTCAGGTGGGCCGTCCTCAACAGCGCATACGCCTTTGCAGCACAGGTGCCCAGGGTGGTGCCGGGCATGTTCTGCAGAGCCGGATCGTCCGTATAGTCCCATCCACCATCAGGGTTCTGGCTGGCGATGGCACTCAGACCATTGGCCAGAAGACCGGACCAGGCCTCGTCCAAGTGACCGTAGCGAAAGGACCAGTTCCAGCCCAGTTGGGCCCATCCGCCCGACAGGGCCTGGCCCACCACCTCCATCTGGTTCCGCAGACTCGCTGCCTCCCCGGTCAGGAGGCCCCCCAGCCAGATCTGGTTGGCCACCTCGGGGTTGGGGTACGGACCCCAGGGGTCCGGCAGAGCCATGTGCCAGCCCGGTACCTCCGGCTCCCACAGAACATCCATGTAGGACTCGATGTTGAGCTCCACATCCTCCTGGTAGGTGCGAGGTGTAGGCGGCAGGTCCGGTAGGCCGTGCCCAGCAATCCAGTACTTGATGGCTGCCAGGGGGTCACTGCTCACGAGACCGAAAAAGGTTCCTCTCACCCTGATTTGATCTCCCGGACCGAGAGGATAAGGGGTCTGGGCCAGGGGTTCGTTCTCATCCCGCCAGTCAGGCACAGGAGGAACCACCAGGCCCAGCAGATGGTTCTCCTGTCCCTCCCACGTATTGGGAGAAGCGAACAAGGGGGAAGGATATCGCTGGGACCCGGACCAGAACTGAAGAGGCTCCCAGATCAAGCCCGTAGTCAGTCCATCGTATGACACTGACATGAGAGGCACCGTCACCTTGTACGGATGGGGCACATAGCGCTCATTCTTGGGAGGAGCCACATCCTGAGTGCTGGAGGACTGCTCACCTGCTACCAACCATTCCAGGCCGGGGAAGAGCGCTCCGTCAGCACTTGAGCCAAAACTCCCCTCTCCCATCAGAATATAAGGACCGTGAAAAGAGAGGACGTCCCTGTGCTCCGAGGCTGAGATCTGGTAGTCGATGTCCATCTCTTGGCTGGCTGGGCCACTGATCTCAAAAGTGGCCTGAAAGTTCCAGGTCACCCCGTCTTCATCGGTATAGACATCCTCCAGTGTGACCCGGGCCGCGGTGTCCCCCTCCGTGATAGTGATCTGATCGGGAAAGAAGATGTGCTCTCCCGTCTCGTTGCCGGTATCAGCATACGTGAGCCGACCCGGTGGCTGTGTGACGCCCAGCCAATGCCAACTGGAGCTGCGGTTGACGAAGAAGATCAAGGGCCCGTATCCCAGGGCCGACCTCACCAGGACCAGCCGCAGATTGGGGTTTTCCAGGATATAATGGTCCCCCTCAAAGGAAGAGACCTGGACCCCAGTGGGGATGTCTGAGGGAATATCCGGCAGGAGGCCGATCACGGCCATGGGTGAGCTGACCGTGGTGTCCGCCAGGTCTTGGCCTGACACGGTGGCCTCTAAGGTGAAGATACCCTCCTGGATGGGGGTAATCAGCCATTCGACTGTAGCTACTGAATCGGGAGGCAAAGTCCCAAATGGGGCGACCGGGGAGCCGTCCAGCAGGAGGGTACCGTCGGGAAGGGTCAGAGTGGCCGCTCCGTCCTCCACCAGCAAATCACCGGTGTTGATCAGGGAGAGCCCTATCTGGACGGTATCGCCAACTGAGATGAGTCCCTGGACAGGCCCGAAGGAAAGCACCTCGACGCGGGGCCCCAATTGAACCACCCGGATGTGGTCGATCTCCACCTCTGCCCCCTGGCCGGTTCCGGCGCTCTGCCCTGTGCCCGGGTCCAACCGCAGCCGGGTCACCGTCCCCGTCCATGTCTCGGCGTTCCCCACCTCCACCTCGTAGGTGTGAAAAGTTCCATCCGGGATTAGGGAGAAGCCGTACTCCAGCCCGGCCACGAAGTTGGGATTGGCCAGGGTGGTCCAGAAGAATTCGGCCTCCCTCTCCCCGGTGGTCTTCAATCGGATGTGGATGAATCGATAATCACTGGCCGGGATGGTGAGCCCGGCCGGCCCGAACATATAGGGATCGCCCCCCGTAATCTGGGTTTTCAGGACTCCCCCGACCACGGTAAAGTTCGACAAGCTGTGGATGGGCACCCAGCCTTCGGCATCCCCTGGGGTTTCGAACTCCCACCCGTAGAGCGTATCCCCCTGGCTGGAGGCCCATCGGGGGGCCAGAGCCAACCCCAGCGTTATGAGAAGACCACAGAATTGATACAACTGTCGCTTCATGCATCACCTTCCTACAGAGTCAGCAATGG
>JBHIER010000107.1:0-9057 GCA_046760705.1 bacterium | reverse complement strand
GTATCCAGTTCTGCCGCCCTCTCAAAACCGGCTAACGCTTCCTCAAAGTAAAATTTGTTGAGATATTCTAACCCTACTTGGTACTCCCTATACGCCTCAGCAGACCTGGTGGTCACCGTCCTCTTCTCTCTCAGGCCAAAGGCGAAGGCGATAATTAGGGCTAAAACGACAACGCCGATCCCTATTTTTTTGACCATTAAAATAACCTCCTTATGATAACGATCCAACTGATTAAAAGCAAATTCTGTGCCTATTTGTCATTGATTAGCTTAAGACACAATTTTTCAGAGCCTTATGAATTTTTGGTTGAATGCTCTTAAGAATTTAAGTAACGTTTCGTTATTCAAAAGCCAGCCAAGCAGTAACGTTTTGTTACGTCGATAGGCCGTATTTTTTGATCTTACGATTCAGAGTCGGGCGGGAAATATCCAACAATTGACAGGCTCTTTTCTTATTATAATTGGTGTACCTTAGAACTTTGGCTAAGTACTCTTTCTCCATCTCCTGGAGGGTTTTTATCCCCTCGGTCGCTGTGGGTTGGCCCTCCTCCTCGAGAAGCGGCAGATATTCCCTCAGCAGGACGTCGCCTTTGGCCATAACGACTGCCCGGCGCAGGATGTTCTCCAGCTCCCGGACGTTGCCTTTCCAGGGTTGGTCAGTAAGCCAGGCCATCACATCCGGGGCCACCTTGCGGACGTTTCTATTGAACTCTTTGTTGATTTTGTCCAACAGAAATTCCACCAACAGAGGGATATCTTCCCGGCGTTCTCTCAGCGGTGGAACCCAGATCTCAATCACTTTCAATCGATAGTACAGGTCTTCTCTAAAGTGGCCATTCTTAATCATCTTTTCCAGGTCCTTGTTTGTGGCCGCAATAATTCGTGTCTCCGTAGTCAAGGTCCGTGTCCCACCCACCCGTTCGTACTTTTTTTCCTGCAGTACCCGAAGAAGTTTGGCTTGAATACTGGGGGAGACATCGCCGATCTCATCGAAAAAGAGAGAGCCCCTTTCGGCCAGTTCAAACTTCCCGCGCTTGGTAGCTACAGCCCCGGTGAAAGCGCCTCTCTCGTGGCCGAAGAGCTCGCTCTCAAAGAGCGTCTCCGGAATGGCGGTGCAGTTGACGGCGATGAAAGGCTGGCTCTTATCCGAGCTATTATAATGAATTGCCTTAGCGATGAGCTCTTTGCCTGTACCACTCTCCCCGCGGATGAGGACCGTCACCCGGCTGGTGGAGGCGGCGCCAATGGTTTTAAAAATTTCCCGCATGGCTTTGCTCTGACCGATGATATTGTTCAGTTGATACTCCTGCGAAATCTCCTTCAGCAATGAGTTCATCCTTCGATTCAGTTCCTGATTTTCCAACGCCCGCTGAACCGTCAATTCCATCTCGTCTGCATCTATCGGTTTCCGAACATACTCGTACGCTCCCAACTGCATGGCCCTAATGGTGGTTTGCATGTCGTCATAGGCTGTGATTATTATGACGCAAATATCCTTGTTGATCTCCTTGATCTTCTCGAGAAGGGTCAGCCCGTCCATCTTGGGCATCCGGATGTCCAGGAGAACTAAGTCTGGATTCTCAGCCTGCACTTTGGCCAGACCTTCTTCACCATCTAACGCTGTTGAAACCTGGTACCCTTTCTGCGAAAAATTGATCTCCAGGGTCTGGCAGATAGATCTATCGTCATCGATCACCAGAATCGATTTCATCCTACAACCTCCTCGTCTCGGTTTATGGGCAAAAATATAGAGAAGACACTCCCCTGGCCTTTTTTGCTCACCACCTCGATAGTTCCCTCATGTTGCTCGACAAATTTTAGCGCATTAGTCAAGCCCAATCCGGTGCCATCGGCTCTGGTGGTAAAGAAGGGGTTGAATATATCCTTTATCTCCTCGTCCGGGATACCTGTACCGTTATCTGAGATGGCGACTTTCAACATTGTTCTTCCGTCTTTAGTTGTAACATCGGTGGTCAACTCTATTTCACCTCCATCCCTCAGCGCTTGCACAGCGTTGAGGCAGATGTTCAAAAATATCTGAGTCAGCTTGTCCTCATCCGCTGTAATTGCAGGTAGATTTTGGAAGAATCTCTTTCGCACGCTAATATTCTTCCTACCGATCTCTTCCTCCAATACTTTCAAAGTATTATTCAGGATGGGCTGAACATTCACGTGCTTCAGCTTGAGGGGGGCCGGTCTGGCGAAGGTCAGCATGTCTTGAACTAACCTCTCTAAGCGATTGACCTCAGAGAGGGCAATCTCAAATCGCTTAGTGGTCAGAGGTGTGGCCTCGACCTCTCGGGACAGACTCTGTAGGTTCATTTTTATAGCCGACAGTGGATTTCGAATCTCGTGGGCCACGCCAGAAGCCAATTGTCCCAGAGAAGCCAACTTCTCGGCGTGGAACAATTTTTCTTTTGCTCTGGCTATGCTCTCCACCAGCCTTGCGTTCTGGATGGCCAGTGCCGCCCGCCCAGCCAAAGTTGACAGCCACTCCCGGTCCATAGCCGAATAGATATCTCCTGAGAGTTTCTCCCCCAGTGTTAGAACTCCTACCAGTTCACCCTTCACTGCCAGAGGAACCAGGAGGGTGGCCTTAAACTTGGCCAGATTCGTGGTTGTGTCCGATGGAAGCTCCCGAAATTCCCTTCTGTCTGAAATCTCCTCCAAAGCCAAAGGCTGACCCGGGGGTTGCTGCCAGAGAGAAAAGATGTCACTATATTTGAATTCGACATTGTTAACAGAGTCATCAGGAAACCCTTTGTGTAACGTCACCTTAAGACAGTTCGACTCAGAGTGTGCTACCAACAGAGCCGCATGATGCACCTGCATGATGTTACATGTTTGATAGAAAACAAACCTGAGGAGTTGATCCAGATCGACGATCAAATTCATCTTATCGGTCAATCCATCGATGGTCTGATGAAAATGGTAATCCCTTCGGTAGAATGTTCTGTCGATGAATCTCTGGATTCTCTCCCTGGCCGGCGCAAAAAGGATAGCGATGATGATAACCGAGAGGAAGAGTACAACGAAACTGTCCACGCCGGTCACCCTCTGAAAGAATCCTCCTGCAATGTTGACCAAAAGTATATAAGTTCCTAATAAAAATCCCGTAAGCACTGTGTAAACTAAACTCCGTTTGATGATTACATCGATATCCATCAGCCGATATCTGATGATGGAATATCCGAAGGAGAAAGGGATGAGAAACATGGGAAAGACGCCCAGGAACAGATAGTTTGTATTTTGAAATGCGCTCACCAAGAGCACCCCGAAGATCAGAAAGGGGACCAGACCCACAGTCGTGCCCCAGAGGAGCATTTTGATCTGCCGTTTGCTCACCGGGTCCGGAGAGGAAATATACGTATGGGTCAAACTGACGATTCCCGAAAAGAGATAAATGCCCATCAGCACCCAATTGAGAAGATTGACGTCCAAGGCTTCGAACGGCCTTCTCAAGCCAAACAATTGGTGTATTGTGAAGCGGACATAGAGTAAAGGGGGGAGGAGATAGATAAGATACAACAGATATTTTCGCTTAGCTAAAATTCTCTTTCGCTGCGGAAAGATGAGAAAAAAGTGGAGGAAAAAAGCGGGCAGGAGAAAGAGGGCCAAAGCGCCTGCATTCTGGACGAAGAGATCAACCCAATAATATGAAGACCGGCGAAGGTTGCAGACCAGAAAGAGCATAAAGGCCAGACTCATAAGGTAAAAAAGTTGCGCCACTCGCTCTTCAGGCTTTTTTAGAAAAATGTACAGGCCAACGAGAAAAAAGACGAATCCTAAGAAACAGTAATAGGTATATTTGAAGTCGGCCGTTCGATACTTTCCCAAGACGAGGTCGAAGGTGGAAATCTCCTTGCCCCGCTGTATCAGATAGGGCACTGTGGAGCCGACTTTCTGTTGCATCAAGACCTTCGCTGCTTCCACAGGTGCATTCACTATCTTGTTAGCGATCCCCAAAATAATATCCCCTTTTCTTAAGCCAGCTCTGTCGGCGGGGCCTCCAGGGACTACATCCACTATCCTCACTTCGTCATATCCCAAAAGCCAAACTCCCCCATCATTTGGTTTTTGGGAGAACATGTCAATAATACTCATGGCCGCTACAATAGTAGCCCCCAAGCCAACAAGCAGTAAAAAGGATTTAATTCGTGTAGATCGTTTTTGAGAGGAATCGTTCATTTGACAGTATTCGGGGTGTTGAAGCGAACTGATTAGCATTACTTTTCCAGCAACCAATCATTGTATTCCTAAAAACCCTTATCACAATGTTTCATCGCACCTTACGATTTCGTTTCTCCTAAACTTTATATCACTCTCCAAGTTTTGGAGACGACCGCTGCGTCGCTTCTCTCTTCAACCACGACATTTTCGGTCGGCGAAACGAGGATAAGATTGTCCAGCTTTGAACGCATTTCAAGGTACGTTATTGGGGTGGGCACTTTTTGATCTTCGTCACTGAAATTACTAATGTCAATTGGTATTGAAAGGTTTTTGACCATTTTCTCTCCGTCCTTATTTTCTAACTCACAACTGCAAGATAACAGACAAGTTTAAGCTCCTGCTCTTCAGGCAGGGGAGTCCTTTCCATTGCCGGTGAGGTCGGATGGGCCTCTTTGAACTCCCGTAACTTAAGAATGAGCACCTCCTCTGATGAGGCTCTGTTAATCCATAAGGAACGAAGTTCCCGAAGATATAAGTCAGGTAAAGGTTCACGGAAGTATTCAAGAAGGTCAGTGGCTTTAGAACCCAATCCCTGCAGCCAGTTCACGATTTGATTCTGAGGAGCTTTAAGCATAGGCGGTTTCAACGAAGAAGTGCGCAAACGGGCAAGGATATGTCTCTTTGCCTTCTCAATAATCTCATAGACATCAAAATCCGGCTCTATTCGTGGCTCACTCTCCTCGCATCTGATAAGTCGAATGACTTGAAGTTTGTTTTCAAGGGTCTTACCAGTCTTAAGGTCATAATAACACCAGTAATGTCGTTCCTTATCTTCAAAAGCCATGAAAAGTCCGCGCTGCCCCTCTACGCGCAGACCACTCCCTACACCGTTGGGTATCCTTCTTATCCTCTCTTCTCCCATCTTTTCTAAGAACTGCAGGAGTTCCTGTTTCAGGAACTCCCCGATGGCGAGTTCAGACATTCCTTCTAATTCTTCTAAAACCTCAGCCTTTCCTGCAAAGAGGTCACGGATGTAGCCAAAGTCCTTTGGTGTGGGTATCTCCCCTAAGGTGCTTACATCCAACCCTACACTTCGATTGATGGCATCAAGTTTCTCGTAAAGCCTCTCCAGAATCCCGAGGAGTGATTCCAATGCATCCTCAGGGAAGAAATTGTAAAGGTGCACCAGGGGATGGGGTGACTTGAGGCGATCCACCCTTCCTACTCGCTGAATGAGGCGAACAGGATTCCAGGGAAGATCATGATTTATTACCGTATCGGCGTCCTGAAGGTTCTGACCCTCAGAGAGAACATCGGTTGAGATGAGGATCTGAATCTCCTTCTCTGTTCCCTTTAGCTCGGGCCGATCGTTGGCTACAGGGGAAAACCGCATAATCCTGCCCTTGCGCTCATGAGGGTCTATCCCGCTGTCCGTGATAGAGATGGTTTGGGATGAAAGGCCGGTGCGTTTTAAGAAATTTTCCACTTCCCCACGTTCCTCAAACGAGGCCCTCCTTTCCAGCCACTCCCTGTTGCCTCCGAGCCAGCGATAAAGATAGCGAGCAGTGTCCTTAAAATAACTGAAGATGATGACCTTTCTACCCTTTAGCTCCCCGCTCAATTTCTCCTTGAGGGTCTTGAGCTTCACATCCTTCCCTAATCTTATTCTCTCAACTTTTTTATGGATTTGCTCCAGGGCATCGATGTCCTTCCCAACAGCATGTTTGATTCCCTCAACATCGAAATCTTCCAGATTTATTTGTGGCAGCCTCTCAAGGACGGTGGAAATGTCCTCTTCCTCCTCTGTTGATTCATCCTCACCGCTTTGAAAGAAGAACTTACGATAGGCGTCTCTGTCCAGCATTCTTCCCTCTTTAAAAACCTGGAGAAATTTCCTCTGAAAATCGACCAGTCTTTCTATGCTGATTCTGAAGGCCTCAATGCTGGACTCCAGTCGCTTCAAGAACAGCATCTTCAAGATTGCAATTACTGCCTCATTCCTTCCCAGTTTCCATAAGAAATCCTTCGCCTCTTTATCAGACCACCCTTCGGCAAGCAGCGTCTTTCTTATCTCTTCGAACAGCCCGAGCTGCTCTTGTCTTATCTCTTTCCGGTACGATTCGACGTTATAGCTTGCCAGAGTCAAGTTTTCGATGGCTTGAGAGCACTCTTTATAAAGCCCCTGATAGGTCTCCTCAAGGTTGTATCGGGCTGTATGAAGCTCCCTTTCTGGAAATCTGATCGGTTCCCCATCAATGGCTGCATCCGGATAGTTCTTCTTGATGAAAGGCCGGCTGCGCCTCACAGCGATCTCCTCCAGAAGATCGTACAGGGCCTCTTTCTCCTTATCTGCCCTGAGGAAATAGCTCCGCAGACTCGAGATGCCAGCCGGGGCGAAGAAATCATCCCTGCCCCCAGTGATTAAGCGAATCTGGTTATAAAGGTCAAAAACAGAGTTGTTTAAAGGAGTTGCAGTAATAAGTATTACCTTCTTAGGCTTACCTCTTATCACACACGAAGAGAGGTTCTTCCAACAGTTTGTCTGTGAGTTGCGAAAGTTGTGAGACTCATCTACGACGATGAGCTCGTGATCTTCATATTCTGCTATCGGGAAATCCTTTCGGCTTACCCGCTCACGGTGGACAATATCGGCCCTGATGCCGGCATCTCTCAGTTTGGGTTCCCAGAGAATCCCCTTAAGTTGCGCCGGACAGATGATCAGCGCCTTTTGTCTCAGCCTGTAGGCAAAGTCGTCCAAGAGTTTCAGGGCAAGATATGTCTTGCCCAGCCCGACAGAATCTGAAAGCAGGACACCGCCGTAGCGATCAAGGGTATCGAGGGCGGCTAAATAGCCGTCTCGCTGGAAATCGGTAAGGACGATGGGACTGGGGATTTCATCGGTTGGGGAAACCGAGGCAAACTTATCCCTAAAATAGGCGTAAAGAGCCTTGATATATATTTCATGTGGGGTATATGCGGTGGTGAAATCAGAGTAAAGTGATTTTAGATCCTCCTTGTAATCTTCGCTTTCGTTCCACAGTCGTGTAAAAACCTGCTTGGCTTCTCTTACCGCACTCCCCTGCTTCAAGACGGTGTTGAATTCGGTATTGCTTGTCAGACCTGCTTCGGTGAAATTGGAAGACCCGGAAATCGTCAATGCCCCCAACACCGGGATTTCCTCGAGAATATAAAATTTGCCGTGATAAAATCCCCTCTTATAGATTTTGACCTCAACCGAAGGGTGATCCAGCCACCGCAGAAATTCATGGATAAGGTCTTCAGTTTCTGGATTTCCCATCTTCGCCTCCGCCTCCTCCCGCAAAACCTCAAGAAAAATCTCCGCTGAGCGCACATCCTGCGGAGATAAGGCGCGGCCGAGAAGAAGGCGAACCCCCTGCGCACCCTTTAATCTCTCTTTGATGAGGCTGAACCCTCCGAGGTTGAAATAGCCCGAGGCGATAAACACTCTGGTGCCAGGGACAAGAATCTCCTTCAAGACATCAGCCAATCTGTGCCCCTCAGCGCTGTTATCGATGATATCAGGAATGATCATTGTCTTCTCCCCTCTTCAATAGTGCATTGTGCAGGTAAATCAACCCCATATAGCGCCTCACCGAATTGACAACCTGTTTGGCTTTTTCCTTATCTTCACCAAACAGTTGAGATTTCATTGCCCTTGTAATAGAGTTCTCTGCCAGAGTAGGATGTTGATCGTAGATGCCTTGGAGGAACTCTCCGTATTCCCGTTTTCCTTCCTGTTCAAAGTAGGCCATAAAGAACGGCAGGATGATATTGAAAAGGATTTCCAATGCTCTGATTTGACCCACTGCCTTCCTCTCGTCCGTGATAAAGATTTTTGTGAGCTCTTTGCAGAAGCTACCAGCGGATCTTCTATTTGTGGTCGGCACGTAGTTATCAGCAATCTTCGCTTCGATTAGCTTGCACAGCCCTGTCTCGCAGGACTCAGAGAGCAGTGGTGCGATACCCTTCATTCTGTGGTCAGGGAAATTTGCCGGTCGTGTGCCCCGACGCTGCCACACCGAGCGATCCATCTTCAGGGAACCATCGAAATTCTCTGGAAGTCCATCTTTCGATTGCAGAAATCCTGCCCGATAGAGCAGAGCCTTCTCAATTCTTTCGGTATCCTTTAAGGCACGAATCTCTGAATAGGGCAGTATCAGTGCCAGTTCCAGGAACTGAACTTTGTTGTTTTTATAGCCGAGAGCCAGCATAATCTCCCGATAAAGTGCCTCATCGGGGTTGGCAATCTTTAGAAGATTTGCCATCCGGGCCTTCTTCTGTTTGAACCTTTCAGCGCCTAAGAAATCGAGAAACCTCCCAAGTCCAAGGGATTTCAGTTTCTCTCGCAAATCAGTATCAGGTAGATTCTCAATTGCCATTGCTAAGGTGCTTTGCCTAAAATGGACATCTCAAACATGGATCTTAAGAAACGTAGAGCTGTCCATTTCTCGTCTTCCAGAATTTTTCTGTCGGAACATACCTTGCCCCACGCCCCTGACCCTCCATTTTCAAATGCCCGTCGAGCGGGCACACTCCTCCAGCCACCGATCAAATTCGTCTGTGCCTCTTCTTTGCGGGTTCTCCCGGTCCAGATGCCAGCCAAGGGGGTTGGCTCGGATGTATTCCCGAATACGGTTCAATTCGGTTTCGTTTCGGACGATATGTTCGTAATAGTTGCGTTGCCAGATCGGGGCGCCGGGGGTTTGACGGGTTTCGTTGACACGTTTGGTTACCATAGATTTGTATCCGGCAATGAATGAGCCCAAAGATTTGGGAGCTCGCCGCAGATGCGGCCCCTGTAGGGGCGCACGGCCGGGCGCCCCAACAATATGATTAAACCAAACGATGCCATGGGTGTGGTTGGGCA
>JBHIER010000106.1:0-9092 GCA_046760705.1 bacterium | reverse complement strand
CCCAGATACCATCCACGATGTCCAGATCTCCGTCGCCATCGAGATCGCCCAAGGCTACATCGTTCGTGTATCCACCATTCAGCTCTTGCCAGAGAGTGAAGGAAGTCCCCCCTTCATTTTTAAGGACGAAGCTTCCATTTTCTGTACCCACAACGACCTCTGGATCCCCGTCGTGGTCAAGGTCTCCAAGAGCCAGAGAGGTGGCTGCACCATCGAACTCAAACACAGGGTCAATGAAGAGAGCAATCTCGCCTTCCTTTCCGCAGACCAGATCCACGTTTCCATCATTATCTACATCTGCCAGAGCCAATGAACGGGAGACCCCATCTGGCAGAGAGAGAGGAAACTGAAATCCATTCGAACTCAAATATATTCGAGTGGAGTCCACATCACCTATCACTAAGTCAGCGAGGGTGTCACCGTCCAACATGAGGTCCCCGGCGACTATGGCAAAGGATTCGACATTCTTCCCAAAGAAACCCGGAGCAGCATTCACAATTCTGACCGAATCTGAAATTATCGGTTCTTCAATCGTTGTGCCGGGAGTTAAACTCCTTCTCACCGTAACTCTATCAGGTGAAGCAACGATCACACTGGTGAGTTCAGCACCCACAGTATGACCTAATGCAGCGTTACTGTCGATTTCGTACGAAGCCAATAGATGGCTTACAGTGTCCCACGTCACCGAGTAATTGATATTGGTGAAGGTTATCCATCCTGAGGAAAGATCTCCTTCGGCCACAAGGGAATCACCACTATTTACTTTTCCCAGAGTAGAACGATCATCCCAGAGCCTCACTTTGGCAATATCCGAATCGGTGCTGCTGCCTCTTCTCTGAAGGGTTATGGAGTTGATGATGGTTTCGTTTGAGGTACTTTGAGTTTCATCAATGATTTTAAGTTCAAGGGGCAGCACACCAGCGTCCTTTTGCCCTCTGTAGCACACGTCGTCATAAAGGTCCCCTCGGCTGACGTTGAGAATATCGCCTCGCCAGAGATTGGAGGAATAGATCTTGCCCCACGTATTTGGCTTGGACTTATCTGCCCCCGTGGGCCATAATACCCATTTGGTGGCATCAGCATCATAGGCCATGAAGCATATGCCGAGGGTATCTGTCTGCCAGGCCTGTACATCAAGCTTTCCGTACTCAATCTTAAATTCGGCGGACCAGGATTCTGGACCATCGACACTCCTCGCATCCCACTCATTGGGACTTCTAAATCCGCTCCAGCCACTCCCAGTACCCGAAACCTCATTGCCCACATCAGCACCTCTCTTAATCTGTAGCCACAAATCGTCAGTTTGAGGCTGGCTTGACCTGTCGCGGTCCACATCAATCAAGACGGCAGCATAATCGTTGTTGTTTTGCGTATTATCCGGGATGTCAAAGGCAAGATAGAGATCTTCCCCATCTTCTGCGGCACGTACATATAAATTGTAAGCCTGATAATAGGGATAGAAAGTCGCACGAAAGAGAGCACCAGCAATATCTGTATAGCTGTATTCATCGTCATCGCTTTTCTTTCCATCAAGTTGTAGAGCACGCAACTGTTTTGCATTTATGATAGTCCCGGAAATAGACGCAATCGCTGTATTGCTCGTATCGGATTCATTGTCGGCCATATCAACGGCTGTCACGACATAATAATAGTTGAAGACAACTAATCCTCCGCCTCCGGGATGGTGTATAAAGTCAGTATCCTCATATTTATTCTCTTCAACCTGGGCTATCAGATTGTCCTCGTTCGTCTGAACTGGTGACCAAGCGGAACGGTACACATTGTACATTTTCATACCTGAAGAGGGAGCAGGATCGCTACTCGCGTTCCACGTTAACGTTATCTTTTCTTGGGTGGGGGAGGCGCTCAAATTTGTAGGTGCCGACGGCGGATTCTTATCATAAAATATAGTGGCTGTCTTCAGAGGAGTGTCGTCTCGCCCTCCGCCGCCCACTTTATCCACGATTTGGATTGAGATCGTCCTCTGACCCTCGTTAGCTCCTGAAAGGGTCCAAGGAAAATTGATGCTATCTTTTTCTTCCGATTCAAATAATCCAAATTCCTGCGGATATACGTGTTCCTCCCAGGGACCCATATCATGTCTGAATCTCATTCTATTTATGCCGGAGGTAGCGTCCGTATAGCTTTCTATTATGAGCTTTACGGAAGTGTCCTGCGTGTATCCGTCACCGTCCTCGTCGACAACCGCAAACGAAATCAGTTCAGGCGGTTCTGTGTCCTGCACTATGGTTATGTCGGGTATGTCCCACCACTCCCCACCGTATTCAGGCTTCTCTTGCAACTGTCCTTCAATCCACTTTGTTCCGTCCTGCGAGGTTGTAGAGACATTAGAGACGCCAGGATATGAAAACTCTTGCCACGGGCCAATGACCCCATTTACGCTTTGCCTAAAACGGACTTGCTCAATTGTCGTGGAATCTGTGACATTTATTAAGTTTAAGGTAACAGTACACGGTGAACCCATTGCCTTCAGGGCCATCCATTGCTCCTGAGTGATGGACATCATCCTTTGAATATCCTCATCGCTTATGTAGATAATACCACCTTCTTTCAGGACGTTATCACCTGAGACATCTATCTCCGCCCATGGGCCGACGTTATTTATCTTAAAAGTGTTATCAGACGAATCCGCCGTCGTGGTTCCGTCGTCAAATGTCGTTTTGACCTTAATTTTGTAGTTATCGTCATCTGGAACGGATGCCGTATTCCAGGCGTAGGAGGTTGTGGCAGGATCAGTGATTGTGTGGATGAGGGTCCAGTTGGAACCTCCATCCTCACTGTAGTAAACTTCGTATATTGAAACCTCGTTGATTTGAGAAAAGTTGTCTTGCTTATATCGGGCAGGTCGCTTCCAGGTAATCGTTGTATCTCCCTTCAGAATTTCATTTTCACCGCCATCTGGGAAGATGACCACCGGCAAATAATGTCCCCAGTTTAAACCTGTCAAATAATAGTCGATGACCCAGTATCCGTCGGGATGTCTGTAAGTGAACATTTTATACGTACAACTGTACGTATCGTATAGGTCCGCTGGGATATATCCTCTGCTGGTGAGAAAGGTAGTGCTATTGCCTACGGCCGTCATATGGGTAGCAGAAACACCGACTCGTGTGCTCCGTTCAAAACTCACCCCTACACTCCCTCCTGGTCCCTGTACCTCGAAGCCAGCAGTCAGGGTTACACCTGCTGAGAGCGTCGTCTCCTGAAATTCCATCGTATCTACTGAGACTTTTTTGACGGCCGGCCCAGTTCCCTTATTGGGACTGAGGTTTTCTGAGATCCAAACATCTGCGCCTTCCATTCCTCCATCGTCAGGGTATTGCAGGCGATTGGGATAGCTCCTCATATCCCCTACCATGTGGGCGGAGGGGATCGTCGGTCGGCCATTTTCTCGTGCCCGAGCATTATAAGCCTCCTCTAATGTCCAGATAGTCGGTGCAGACTGCATACTTTTAGGTTTGGGAACGCTGATCACAAAATATTCTCCGTCGCTGTTCGTTCCCAATTTGTTGTTCGGATCTACGATCTGATAGAAGTACGCCCAATATTTTGTCGTGGCCACTACCACTCCGTCTACGGGATTGTCTGCAATTGAGTAAACATCACCAATGGTTACTGTTCTTTGCTGTCCAACCGTCTGTTCGATACCTGCATCAATGGAAGCGGAAACTGAGGCCTTGAATCCACCAAAAGGCGTTTCCACTCCTGCGCTCAAACCAATCGTCGTCTCCATGGAGACTGACAAGGCGTCTGAGTAGCCTTCCGTATCGGAATGCTCGAAGCCAATCTGGCTGTCGTATGTACCCTCACTCATTCCTCTCTCATAGGGTGGAGCATAAAGAACGGCGATGACCTCGTTGGGGTCTTCCCTGTCGATCGGACCGTATCCTTGTGCAAAGACTGTCGTCGGACTATCACCGTCAAAATCACCGCAAGCAATGTCAAAGCCCATGGAATTGCGGGCCGTGAAGGAGGGTGGTGGTTCAATCAATTCTATAGTAATATCATACATTACAAGAGAAATGAACCTGATCACGTCTAAGTTGTCCCCCTCGTTATCGAGCATCACCACATCGTCGTGCCCATCATTGTTAACATCACCGGATGCTACCGAACTTAGATTATTGTAATCGGTATAGATGTGGTAAAAGTCTTTCACCGTTTTGTCGGAGTTCAACGCATAGAACCATAATGCATCCTTGTTGTCTCCGTTCGAATCGAGGACAACGATCTCATCAGTTATAAGATTCGTATCAAAATTGCCACAGGTCATGTCAACCCAACCCTTCTGTTCGGGTTGAATACTATATGTTGCGGCTTCATTGAAATCGTAGATCCGAATCTCGTCGTAACTGCCACCCCCGACATCGATACCAACGACTTCGTCGTATCCGTCCCCATCTATATCACCGCAGTCGATGTCTTTAATGTAGTCCCAGAATGAAGAATAGTAGCCTTCATAGTAGAGTACATCATTGCTCGCACCGCCCCATTTATACCACCATAAAGCATCTCTATGGGCTGACCCCGTACCACCACCGTTATCCAGAAAGACGATGTCGTCCATCCCATCGCCGTTAATATCCCCACACGCTACATCCTTAATAAACGGGGATGATATCCCATGGGGCCCATGCCAGCTCCAACTGATGCCATCGCCAGTATCCAGTATCCATACAGCATCGTTCTCCCCAATACCTCCTTTATTGTCCACCACCGCAATCTCATCCCATTCATCATCGTCCAGGTTGCTGGCAGCGATATCCAGAATGTCATTTTGGTCTATCCGGCCAATTTTATCCTCGTAGATGGATTGGCCGCTCTCCGGTTCGTAGAGATACATGCCATCTGGCAGATAGTCAAACAGCATCACCACCTCATCGTTGCTCAGAAGCTTCAGCTTCGATCCCAAAGGCGGCTGTGATGAGTTCCAATCCGCCCAGGCAAGCTCTGATATTAACAACCATGAAATGACAGAGGCTGTCATCAAGGCCAAAATTAATACTGAATGGTCCAATCCCCTCTCATACCACTCGCTACTCTTCAGCATGTTTATCCCCCCTTTTGAAATAAACCAAAGCAATTTTTCTCAATCTCTGTACCGTTGTTCAAAGCCCAAGAATTTTGTGAACAGGAAAGCCGCTCTCGCCGTGATATCCAGAATAAAATGGATGGCTATAGTTGAGCCCCAAAGTGAAGGTAAATGGTCCGCAGCCTTGCATGCCGGTATTGGTCACCCTGGCCGCAACCGTTATGCCGCTGGGCCCCTTCACCGGTACCAGAGTGCTCAGGTTCTTCATTGCCATCACCCCCTTTACGGTGTATGAAGAAGAAACAAGAGGAAGTATCCGAGAAAAAAGAGAATTTTTCAGGTTCTTAGAATATATGCATATCGAAATCGATCTGCAAGCACTTTTTCGAAGAGTTCTCCGGGATTGGACACCTGAGCAAGGGAGATCCCGTCCAATGTCCGGGCCACCTCCGGCTGCGCCCCCCCAGCAGGGGGGCGCAGCGACGAAGCAATCTTTTACCTTGTAGCACCCTACACCAGATTGCTTCGCAACGCTCGCAATGACATCTTGGGTAGGGCTGGGGCAGGAGTTGTACTCCTGCCCCAAACCGGAACGGTGGAACCAAATGCGGGTGGGAGTGCAACTCCCATCCGAGCGGGGTGTCCTATTCAAAAAGAAAATTCCTGCACGACCAAGTTTTTTGAAAAAAGACATTTTTCTCTTGACAATCAAGTGCTTGAACTTTATAATTAGTCTGTCCGTAGCTGTCACTTCGGCCTGCCTGCCACAGGGAGCCGTTTTTTGTGCCGGAATGACAAATTTGCAAATTTCCGGACAGACGGTAATTGGAACAAGCTCACATTTGCTGGAGGGGTATCTCTTATATGCATCATATCTTTAAGGAAGAGCGATTGAAGCCTGTGGAGCTTCGTTCTCTCTTCGACAAAAGGCGTAGGAACAGATATGCTCACGGCACGATGAACAATAATCCTAATACGGGTAACCCGCTGAAGATAGTGGGTATAAGGAGACCTCTGAACCCGGTGTAGTCAGGATGTGAGTGGTCTCCTTCAGCCCACTATCGGGACTTGATGGTGGGCATTTTTATTACAGTGAGGGGTAGTTCAATTGGCAGAGCGCCCGGCTGTTAACCGGATTGTTGGAGGTTCGAGTCCTCCCCCCTCAGCTACTTTTGTCGCTTGACCCGTTCTTCGAACGACGCATCCCTACAATTGGGAAAGGAAACGAAGATGAAATTGAAGCTCATATCACCGGCCGAACAGGATCCTCAATTGAGGCATTCGAAAAGGGAGCTCAAGGCCTTTTGGTTTCCCCGTCTGAGCCTGGTGGCAGTGGCAGCTCTGACCTCACCGGAGGTGGAGGTCTCCATCATCGATGAGAACGTTGAGACCATCGATTTCAACGAACGCGTCGACCTCGTCGGTATCAGCGCCATGACCTTCTCTGCTCCGAGGGCTTACGAGATTGCGGACAGGTTTCGGGCCAGGGGGGTGAAGGTGGTCCTGGGCGGCATTCACCCCTCGACCCTCCCCCATGAGGCCATCCAGCACGCCGATGCGGTCGTTATCGGGGAGGCGGAGGCCCTGTGGCCCTCCCTCATTGAGGACTTCCGCCGGGGGCGGATGAAGCGGTTCTATCGGTCCGCACAACCGACCCCCTTGGACGGGCTGCCTGTTCCCAGACGCGACCTCCTGAACGCCAAGGCCTATAAGACCATCAACTCCGTCCAGACCACCCGGGGATGCCCTTTCAACTGCGATTTCTGTTCCGTGACCGAATTCTTCGGCCGGATATATCGGCGCAGACCGGTGGCCGAGGTAATCAGAGAGGTCGAAGGGCTCGAGGGGAAATTTGTGATCTTCATTGACGATAACATCGTCGGCAACCGACAATACGCTCTAAAGCTCTTCAAGGCCCTAAAACCGTTGAAGAAACGCTGGGGCAGTCAGGCCACCATCAATATGGCCAAGGATGAGCAACTGCTCAGGGCGGCTGCTGATTGCGGGTGCTCCTCCCTCTTTGTGGGCATCGAATCCCTCTCCCAGGAAAGTTTGAAATCGGTCGGCAAGTCGATCAACCGGGTCGATGAATTTGAGGGTGCCATCGAAACCTTTCACGACTACGGCATCGGTGTCAACGCTGCCTTCATCTTCGGCTTTGACCACGATGACGAGGGGATCTTCGGAGAGACGGTCGACTTCTGTCTCAGAAACGACGTTGATGTGGCCACCTTTCACATCCTCACGCCTTTACCTGGAACCCAGCTCTACCGGCGTCTTGAAGCGGAAGGACGAATCATCGAGCGCGATTGGTCGAAGTACAACGGCTCTCACGTCGTCTTTCAACCAAAGCTGATGTCCCCCCACGTCCTCGAGGAGGGATATTACTGGGCCTATCACACTCTCTACTCCGTTGGGTCCATTCTGAGGCGACTTGGGCACAGACCTTACGGGCAAATCTTCGGCAGAATCTCCTTAAACCGGGGGTACAGAAGGCTCGTTCTCAGAGCGCCCGAAGGGGCTATCACTCCCCTGGCGGGTCTCCTTAACAGGCTCAGAGAGACGGTGCCCAGCATCGAGCGGGAGGGCCTCATTCCAGTGGGATGGGCTGCAGCCAAGAGGGAGGTCGGCCATGCCATCGAGACGGTCGGGCAGTTTCTGAAGATTCAGGCTCGAAAAAAGGAGGGGATTCAGGGGCTCATCTTCGATCTGGAAGGCATTCTGGATAGAGCGACCGTAAAAGCCCTTCTTGAAAAGGTTCAGTGCGCCCTCAGAGAGGGCCAAAGGACGGTCGTCATCAACTTCAAGGGGGTCAGGTACATATCGCCCAAAGCGCTCAACGTTCTCCATCTCCAGAGAAAGAGCGCCATGGAAAAGTACAGGGAGCGCATCGTCCTTCTCAACCTCAGCTCGCGGGCCAAAGAGATTATCGGGCGGTTGTCCCCATTTCGCACTGTCGACTGCGAAATGGACCTCTTACAGAGCGTGGCCGCAGTTCCGGAATAGACCCAAGGACCCGGCCGCCTTGCCTCCACACAGGTGGCTTCCTTCGTTTGTCAGTTGCGATGCTCACCCCGTGAGATAACTTCTATCTTATGGGCCTCGCCTTCTCTCTCTCCCGCTTCCTCACCGTTGAACGAACATCATGGTGGCTGCAGGGATGGACCCTGCTCCAGAAACCACCCCTCCAGACTGGGGTCGTAAAAGAGAAGGTAGAGATGGCCGTCGTCCGCTTTCACCCGAAAGTACCACTTCGCACCGCTACCAACTACCCCCTCCCCCACCCATCTGTCCGTAATTTCCACAATGCGGAGGGTCCTGCCTGAGTGATCGAAGGCCACAGGGCGCTCCTCACCTTTGTAGCCGGAATAACTGGAGACGCGAACAGGATGAACAGCTTCCGGTTTCATTTCACCTGAGTGTTAAGAAAAATTCTCAAATGAGAAAGGCTGGAGGAATCCAGCCTTCATGGTGCAACTTCAGTGACAACTACTTTACACACATCTTCTTTATGTATTAAGCTCTCATTCTCGTTCCAACTCTTCTCCACTCTTGATTCTTTGCGCTTTTTCGAAAGCCTCCCTCCCCTTATCCTTCTCCCCCACATTGGAGTAGGTGTATCCCAACATCTCCCAAGCATCGGCTTGAGTTGGCTCCAGTTCGACGGCCTTTCGAAAATGGGGGAGCGCCTCATCATACCTCTCTAAATTGAAGAGAACGAGACCGAGATTGTAGATACCGTCGACGTAGTTGGAGTCCAATTCAACGGCCTTTCGAAAATGGGGGAGCGCCGCCTCAAAATCCTTCTTCATTTTGGAGTAGAGAACACCCAGATTGAAGTAGAAAGTCTTCTCGTCGGGTCTTAATTCAATCGCCTTTTCATACGCGGCAATCGCATTATCATAATTCGCAACCTGCTCGTATGCCTGAGCCAGAAATATCCATGCGTCCGCATTGGTTGGATCTGATTCGAGGGCCTGCTTGTAAGTCTCGATTGCCTCGGGGTACTTTTTCAGTTTGAAGTATGTGAACGCAAGAG
>JBHIER010000105.1:0-9137 GCA_046760705.1 bacterium | reverse complement strand
CCCAGAAGAGCTACGATATACGATTTAGAGGTCTCAAGCAATAGATCCTATGGCACCGACAATTTCAGGGGCACTCACAGCCCAGCGACACAATGAGCTCTGATAAGGCAGCGTTGACTGCAGCAGGCTCGAAGAAAACCCTTGACTTTTTGGGCGGAATGGGATATTTTTAGGTGGCGATATGAGTAATCTCCGAGCCACCGCGTCTAAAGAGACTTCCACGATGCGGTGGCCGACAGGGTGGATGAGGGAAACCTCTCTGCCTCCCGTGTTTGGAAAGGAGAGCAGAACAGACTGAAGCCAGCGCCTGCTGAACACGGGCGCTGGTTTTCTTTTTACTCTGGGTAGGGATCGGCCCATCGACCGAACCTCGAAAAGAGATGGGCAGACGGCCACAGGGAATAACGACTTAGAGAAGAGCATTCGGTGGGAACGAGGCCATTAATGACCAGGCGATTTGTGCCAAGATCACCTTTAGAAGGATCGGAGGCGTGGATTACATCTTAGATGGTGTGGCCAAGGCCATTGAATTGGTCCTCTCTTTGAACCCGGAGGTCTTCTCCGCCGTCTGGGTGTCACTGAGGACTTCACTCACGGCCATTGTTCTGGCCTCCCTCTTCGGTGTCCCTCTGGGATTTGTGGTGGCCACCTACGACTTTCGGGGGAAGCGGCCGGTAGTCACTCTGTTGAACACCCTCATGGCTCTGCCCACTGTGGTCGTTGGTTTGACCGTCTACTCCTTCATCTCACGCCAAGGCCCTCTCGGATCATCCGGTCTGCTATATACACCTGCGGCTATGGTCATCGGGCAGTTCATCCTGGCTACGCCACTTGTCGCTGCCCTGACCTTATCGGCGGTTCAGAGCGTCGACCCGCGAGTTCAGGACACGGCGGTCACTCTGGGGGCCAGCCGCCTGCAACTGGCCCTGACCATCATCACGGAAGCCAAATTTGCCATCACAGCGGCCATCATCGCCGGGTTCGGCCGGGTTATCGCTGAGGTCGGTTCGGCCATGATGCTCGGCGGAAACATCAAAGGGTACACTCGCACCATGACCACCACCATCGCCCTGAAGACGAGCAAGGGGGAGTTCGGCTTAGGGATAGCTCTGGGTATCATTCTGCTGATCGTGGCCTTCACCATCAATATTCTCTTTCACTCTCTGCAAAGACGGGAGGTATGAAAGTCCCATTGATATTTGAGATACACGGTCTGCAAAAGAGCTACCGGGGACGGGTTGTGTTGGACATTCCTCGGATGTCGTTTGAGCCCGGGAGGCTTTGCGCCGTCGTCGGCCCCAACGGAGCGGGGAAGACGACGCTGCTGAAGATTTTGAGTTTTCTCGAAGAACCGACCCGGGGGGCGATCTGCTTCCAGGGGCAACCGGTCAATTTTTCGGCAAATGGGCTCCCTTCACTGCGGCGACAGGTGACCCTGGTGATGCAGAACCCGCTCCTCTTTCACACCACGGTGTTGAAGAACGTGACCTACGGCCTGTGGGTCAGGGGGGTTGGGAGGGCCGAGAGGAAGAGGAGGGCTCTCGAGGCTTTGGATGTGGTCGGATTGGCCGATTTCGCCGGCGCCCCGGCTCAACATCTCTCCGGGGGCGAGGCCCAGCGGGTGGCCATCGCCCGTGCCCTGGCCACCAATCCGAAAGCGCTCCTGCTGGACGAACCGACGGCCAATCTGGATCGGGCCAACGCCTCGGCCATCGAAGAGACACTTGGGGAGATCAATAGAAGATACGGGACGACTGTTCTCTTCGCCACCCACAAGCTGAGACAGGCCTACAGGGTCTCGGGTGACGTCGTATCCCTGTTGAACGGGCGGCCGGTGGAAAGTTGCCCCGATAACCTCTTCCAGGGGACCATCGTTGAACGGAGCGGACGAAAGTGGTTCTCGATGAACGGGGTCGCCGGATTCTACGTGGTCGCCGATAGGCTGGGGCAAGCTCACGCGTCCGTCGATCCGAAAGAGATCCTTGTCTCCCTCGAACCGCTGAAATCGAGCGCTCTCAATAGCTTGCGCGGAAAGATCGTCGGAATCACCAAGGAGGGATCTGTGGTGCGGCTCACCGTTGATGTCGGAGCGCCCTTCGTGTCCTTGATCACCTCGACCTCTTTCGAGGAAATGAGCCTCAACATCAACTCAACGGTGTACCTGACCTTCAAGGCCACGTCCGTGGAGATGTATTGACCCTGGATGTTCACTGCGTCCCGATCTGAAGGAGACAATGCCTGGCGTTTCGGCAAGTCATCACTCGGGGACAAGCGGAACGATCCCCCTCACATCTGAGACCACCGGTGGGAGATTAGACTATCTGAGAGTCTCCATCACTGATCGATGTAATCTGAGATGCATTTACTGTATGCCACCGGAGGGCCTGGCTTCTGCTCCCCACGAGAGCATCCTCTCCTACGAAGAGATCTGCAAATTGGTGAGCCTAGGGGTAGAGTGCGGTATACGAAAGGTGCGGATCACAGGGGGTGAGCCCCTGGTCAGAAGGGATGTGGTCGGGCTCATCGGCTCTCTGAGGAAGATCACCGGACTGGAAGAGATTTCGGTCACCACCAATGGGGTGTGTGTCAGCGATTTCGCCGCGGAGCTGAAAAAAGCTGGAGTGGGCAGGATCAACATCTCTCTGGATACACTCGACCGGGAGAAGTTTAAGAGGATCACCCGCCGGGACGATCTGGCCTCTGTGTTGAAGGGGATCGGGGCGGTGCTCGGGCTCGGGTTCGAGCCGGTCAAGATCAATGTTGTCGTCATGAGAGGGCTGAACGAGAAAGAGATCGTCCAATTCGGAAGGCTCTCCATCGACCGGCCCCTCCACGTCAGGTTCATCGAATACATGACCTTAGGAGGGGCGGAGCAATGGGGAGACGGCCTCTTCTTTCCCGCCCAGGCCGTGAAAAAGAGATTGGAGACTCTGGGCCAATTGAACCCAGTTGGTCGAGTTAGGGGGAATGGGCCAGCCCGATATTTCTCGTATCCCAACGCTCTGGGAACGGTAGGGTTGATCAGCCCCTTCAGCGCGGGGTTCTGTGAGAGGTGCAACCGGTTGCGGGTGACCGCCGATGGAGGGCTGCGTCCCTGCCTTCTGTCCGATGATGAGATCGATGTGAAAGGTGCGCTCCGCTCAGGAGCTCCGAACGAGGCCATCGAGAATCTCTTTCGGCAAGCCGCGGCCAAGAAAACGTTTCGGCACCATCTGCCCTGGGGCAATCACCGTTACATGAGGTCGATTGGAGGGTAACATCTTGAGAGATACCGAGAAAGAGGGAGGAGAACTGAGATTGAGCCACCTCGATGAGGAGGGCAGGGCGAGGATGGTGGACGTCACCGACAAGGCCGTCACCAGAAGGGTGGCGGTTGCCGAGGGCGAGATCAGGTTGCGACCAGAGACGTTACGATCGATCACCCAAAAGGCCGTTCCCAAGGGCGACGTCTTCGGTGTGGCTCGAATCGCCGGCATAACCGCCGCCAAGAGGACGGGGGGATTGATCCCCCTGTGCCATCCTCTGCCCCTCACCCATGTGGACATCGACTTTGACATAAACGAGGCCAGATGCGCCGTTGGCATCCGATCAAAAGTGTCCGTGGAGGCGAAGACCGGGGTGGAGATGGAGGCTCTGACGGCCGTTTCGGTGGCGGCGCTGACCATCTATGACATGTGCAAAGCGGTGGACCCCGCCATGGTCATCTCAGAGATACGATTGGTGGAGAAACGGGGAGGGAAGAGTGGGCCAGGCTAAAGTTGTCTCGGTCAATATCAGCGATACGAGGGGTGTTCGCAAGAGGCAGGTGGCGGAGGGGCGGCTCAAAGAGGGGGTGGGACTGGTGGACGATGCCCACTCCGGCTCCGCCAGACAGGTCAGTCTATTGGCCATAGAGAGCATTGAGAAGATGCGCCGGAAGGGCCTGGATGTGCACCCAGGCGATTTCGCCGAGAACATTACCACTCAGGGCATCGATCTTTTGGCTTTACCTATTGAGATTGTGCTGTCCGTAGGAGCCAGCGCTGTCCTGAGGATCACTGAGAAGGGGAAAGTCTGCCACCACCGGTGCGATATCTACCATCAGGCCGGTGACTGCGTCATGCCCAGGGAAGGCATCTTTGCTGAGGTGCTCACCGGAGGGAGGATCGCCGCAGGCGACCCAATTCGTGTGATTGAAGAGGAACGATGAGGGTCGGAGTCATAACCATTAGCGATAGCCGGGCTCGCGGGGAGCGTGAGGACAGAAGTGGGGAGAAGATCAAAACCATCGTCCGTCGGATCGGCGCGGAAGTGGCTGCGTACACGGCCATTCCAGATGAGTCAAAAGAGGTGCAGGCCGAACTGGTCCGAATGGTCGATGAGGTGAAGGTGGACCTGATCATCACCACCGGAGGCACCGGTTTGAGCTCCAGAGATGTGACGCCCGAGGCCACCCTTCGGGTTATCGATAAAGAGGTGCCTGGATTGGTTGAGGCCATGCGGGCCGAAAGCTTCAAAAAGACCCCCCATGCCCTCCTCTCCAGAGCGGTGGCCGGGATACGCAGGCAGAGCCTCATCATCAACCTGCCCGGAAGCCCCAAGGCGGTGGAAGAGTGCCTGAGCCTCATCCTGCCCACTCTCCCCCACGCCGTGGAGGTCTTGAAGGGGGAGGCCGCTGAGTGCGGAGGACCGTGACCGGTCTTTTGCATCTGTCGTGAGGGGTTGGAGGTTCAAAGCCGGCTCTGAATGTCGCATCAGTGGGCTCAAGAGCAGGGACCGACTGGACAGATGCCGGTACCAGGGGCAACAGGGGCTGAATCGTTGGCACGGGAGTGATCGTCTCCAATCTGGTGATCATGGTCCGTGCCACCTGAGACGATATCTTCCCGAAGTCAAAGATGTTACTGTTCAAATAGTCTCTTGGAAAGAAGATGGGTTGATTGTTGCAAGGGGGCGGTGCAATGTCAGAACCTCAAATAGACCGGCGAGCTTTGGCCGCCATGATCGACCAGAGCTTGCTGAAGCCGGAGGCAACGAGAGAAGAGATCGAGGCGATGTGTGCCGAGGCGGACAGATACGGGTTCGCCGCGGTTTTTGTCAATTCTTCCTATACCAGATTATGTTCCGATCTGCTGGCTCACTCGGAGGTGAGAGTGGGCACCGTGTCCGGATTCCCCTTTGGGGCTTGTGGCACTGAGGTCAAGGTTTTTGAGGCAAAATTTGGCCTCGACAATGGGGCAGAGGAGATCGACATGGTGATACACATCGGCGCATTGAAATCGTGCGACGATCAATACGTCGAGCAGGATCTTCGAGGTGTGATTGAGGCATGTAGAGGGCGGGCTCTCGTGAAGGTGATTATTGGGGCAGCTCTGTTGACGGCGAAGGAGAAGGTTAGAGCATGCAAGGCGGCTCAGAGGGCCGGGGCGGACTTTGTGAAGACATCAACGGGAGTCGGACCGGGTGGGGCAACGGTTGAGGATGTGGCCCTGATGCGGAGGGTGGTGGGAGACAAAATGGGGGTGAAAGCATCGGGCGGGATTCGTGACTACGAGACGGCTGTGGCCATGGTCCAAGCTGGGGCCGATCGGATCGGCACCAGTGCTGGAGTGGAAATCGTCACTGGATAGAGGGGCTCATTGGGCTGTTCAAAATTGAAGCCGCTCTTTCTTCTTCTTTTTTTCTCTTCGTTTTTCCTCGGGGCTCTGTTCGGCGATCTGAGTGTGGATGGGGCAGTCTTCAGTAGGCTCGGTGCCGGGGATGAAGACCTCGTCCTGGCCGTTGTTCAAGAGTTCCGGACAGTAGGGGGTGGCCAAACGTTTGGACTCTGCACAGATTTTGGCGGTGACGATCCCTTCTGGGACCTCGAACTCCCTCGGGGATAGGAGAAGGGAGTCCTGGAGGCCTTTCATAAAGTCTGTCCAGGCTGGGAGCGCTGCCCTGGCCCCTGATTGGCCTTCGCCGAGGCTGTACTGAGGATCATCAAAACCGACCCAGACGCCTGCCGCCAATGAGGGGGTAAAACCGATGAACCAGGCGTCGGTGAAATCGTCCGTGGTGCCGGTCTTTCCACCGGCCGGGAGTCGAAACCCGGCGTATCGGGCCCCAATCCCTGTCCCCCTGTTGATGACGGTTTGCAAAAGGTTCGTCATGACGTAGGCCGTTTTCGAATTCAACACTTCTCTCACCCTCCTCTCCTGCTCTAAGACCCGCCTATATGCATCCGGCTCTTCGCCGTTCCGATCCACAATCTTGAGGACAGAGACAGGGCGAACCCAGATCCCCCTGTTGGCAAAGACGGCATAGGCTGCGGTCAGATCGAGGAGCGTCACCTCCGATGTTCCCAGGGCCAGCGCGGGGACGGCTCGAAGGGGGGTGTGGATACCCATCCGATGGGCGTAGAAGACAACCTGCTGTGGTCCGATCTTCTGGAGGAGCCTGACAGTGACCAGGTTTCGTGAGCGCCGTATTCCATCCCGAAGGGTGGTCGGCCCGCCGAGGGTGAGATCGTAGTTTCGGGGCCGCCACTCCTTTCCGTCACCCCCGATCAGAACAATGGGCTGATCCAGCATCTCCGTAATGGTGGTGTATCCGTTGTCTATGGCCGCGGTGTAAATAAGCGGCTTAAAAGCAGAGCCGGGTTGTCGGGGAGCCTGGACCGCGCGATTCCATTGGCTCTCGGTGAAATCTCGGCCACCAACCATGGCTTTGATGTGTCCTGAACCGGGCTCTAAAGCAAGGAGGGCGCCTTGGACAATTATGGGAGCGAGAGAATCCCTGTCGACAGAAGAGTCTGACTCAGAATCCGACCCCGCTGAGTGATCAACCTTTTCCTGGAGAACGGCCAGTTGGCTCTTGATGGCCTGGTTGGCCAGGCGTTGATATCGGAGATCGAGGGTCGTGTAGATGGATACCCCCTCCTTATACAGCAGGTCGCTGCCGAATTTATCCTCCAGTTGGCGCCGGACATATTCCACAAAGTACGGAGCCTCTCCCACCAGTCCTCCCTGCGGGTTGAGTTGGATAGGGGTCTTTTTGATACTGTCGGCCTCTGATTCTGAGATGTCCCCGCATCGGGCCATGGCCTCCAGGACGAGGTTTCTTCGAAACCTCGCTCTTTCCGGGTGGTTCAGGGGAGAGTAGCTGTGAGGCGCTTTCAATAGACCCGCTATGGTGGCACATTCCCCGAGGCTGAGGTTTTCGACGTCTTTGCTGAAGTACAATTGAGCGGCTGATTGAACTCCGTACGCACCGTGGCCCAAGTACTGTTGGTTGAGGTACATCCCCAAGATCTCTTCTTTGGAATAGGTCTTTTCGATCCGCACTGCCACCAGCATCTCCCTGAGCTTTCTGGTTATGGTCTGTTCGGGGGTCAAAAAGAGGTTCCGGGCCAACTGCTGGGTGAGAGTGCTGGCGCCCTGGACCTTTTTGAGAGCCTTCAGATCGATCCACAGGGCTCGAGCAATATCTCTCAAGCTGACCCCCCAGTGGTTCCAGAACCGCCTGTCCTCCATGTCAACCACGGCCTGGACAAGCTGCGGAGGAATCTTCTCCAGAGGGACCAAAACGCGCCGCTGGACATAAAACTCCTTCAGAACTTGGTTGTCCGCGGAGTAGACGCGAGTGATGAGACTGGGCCTGTACGACTCCAATTGGGCCGGCGAAGGGAGATCTTGCTGCAGATAGAGGAGAAGCCCACTCAGAGCTCCGAGACCGAAGAGAAAGATAGCCGAGAAGACCAGGGCCTGACGAAACGTAATATGCCAGAAAAGGTTTTCTGCTATACTGGGTCTTTTCATCATTGCTCTCCATCCCACAGAATCGGCACGTTCCACCACTGAGCTCCCACATTGGAACTGAAGGCCTTAGGCCAGAACCGGCTCGCCGGTATCCCGCCCCTGTCGGGGCTTCAAAGAGCCTCCGCATCTCAGAGATTTGATGAAACTCCGAGGCGCTGCCTCAGAAATAATGTCAATATTTTATGGTGTCAAGGACAAAAACGGCCTCAAAGGGCAGATTTTTTTATTGACAATTGGGGATGCAGGCTCTATTTTCTTTTTAAACAAGGACATAGAGACCAAAAAAAAAATAAAAAAAGTCCTTGACAAAATCTCATCATTGCATTATATTAGGGGCGTAAAAATGAGGAAGGAGTCCCTGGTAGGGGGTCCAAGGTAAAGGAACTGTCACCAGGGGTGATCTTTGGCATTTGGAAATCTACTCGGAAGCAGGGAGTAGATTTTTTAATCTGTTCTTTGACAAAGGAATAGCGTGCACGTCTGGTATGGCGGATGAGGGTTCTTGTCAAGACAAAAGATCTTTTACGGAGAGTTTGATCCTGGCTCAGAACGAACGCTGGCGGCGTGCTTCATACATGCAAGTCGTACGAGAAATTCTCCCGACTCTGTCGGGAGGAGAGTAAAGTGGCGAACGGGTGCGTAACACGTGGGCAACCTACTCTCAAGTTGGGGATAACTCTGCTAACGCGGGGCTAATACCGAATAAAGTCTTGGGGCCGCATGATTTCAGGATGAAAGTTGTTCCGATTCGTCGGGAGAGCGCTTGAGAAGGGGCCCGCGGCCTATTAGCTTGTTGGAGGGGTAACGGCTCACCAAGGCGACGATAGGTAGCCGGCCTGAGAGGGTGTCCGGCCACACTGGGACTGAGATACGGCCCAGACTCCTACGGGAGGCAGCAGTAGGGAATATTGCGCAATGCCCGCAAGGGTGACGCAGCAACGCCGCGTGGGTGATGAAGTTCTTCGGAACGTAAAACCCTGTCAGGAGGGAAGAAACCCCCGATTTAGATCGGGGCTGACGGTACCTCCAGAGGAAGCTCCGGCCAACTCCGTGCCAGCAGCCGCGGTAACACGGGGGGAGCAAGCGTTGTTCGGAATCACTGGGCGTAAAGGGCGTGTAGGCGGACGGGCAAGTCAGATGTGAAAACCCAGAGCTTAACTCTGGGCCTGCATTTGATACTGCCTGTCTAGAGTATGGGAGAGGAGATCGGAATTCCTGGTGTAGCGGTGAAATGCGTAGATATCAGGAAGAACACCGGTGGCGAAGGCGGATCTCTGGCCTAATACTGACGCTGAGGCGCGAAAGCTAGGGGAGCAAACAGGATTAGATACCCTGGTAGTCCTAGCCGTAAACGATGGG
>JBHIER010000104.1:0-9144 GCA_046760705.1 bacterium | reverse complement strand
AAAACTGTGAAGAGAATAAATACCCAAACTCCTCCCAGAGCCCATCTGCGCCGTCGCTGGGATGAGAAAATGGCCTGAATACGTGAATCGACCTCCTGGGCCACGGACTTCGCTTTCGTGGTATATCTCTCCACCTCGATGACTGAAAGAGTATGTTGAACAGGAAGAGCCTGAATGAGGTTCGTCTTCGCCTCTTCCAAGATCCCCTTCTCGGTGTCGATATCGATGCCTCGGACCTCTGCTCTCTCCATGTCCTTCAAGACATCCGCAACACGCCCCTCTGCCTCCACAAGTATCGCTTTGATCTTCTGACCATGCTCGTAGGCCCACGTCCCCTCTTCGTGGCATTTTATGCAGATGGTATCGAACATCCCCTGGGACGAGGCGGAGATGGCATGGTGGTTATGGCAGGAGACACATTCCTTTATGAGCTTCTCATCCATAGCCTTTTTGTGGGGACTCCGATTGAAGTAGTCTCTGGTATTCCGATGACACTGCCCGCACACGCTGCTCACCTCGGTCACTCCGGGAGGCATAGCCCCGTGGGCCCCGTGACACCGAGCGCATTCGGGTGCTCCCCGTTCTCCGCGCTCCAGGAGGGCCACACCATGAACGCTACCAATATATTTCTGATAACTATCTGTGGACAGGTCGTATAGCTTCATCAAAGCCTCATCTGAATGACAATTGGCACACATCTGCGGTATATTGAGAAGATAAACTCTACTTTTAGGATCGCTGGGCGGAAGGATGTCATGGTTGCCGTGGCAATCGATGCACGCAGCCACATGCTCGTCTCCCTTTCTGTATAAGGCCATGCCATGTTGGCTGGTTTTGTACTGGTCAAACTGATCGGTGGGGATGCCGAAAGGTTTCATCCTTTTCCGATCGGCATGACAGGAGGCACACATCTCTACCGTCTCCCTTTTCGTAAAAGGAGGCTGGTCATCCTGGTAATCCCCTCTGAAGCCTGCAGACCTGGCCATGGATCGGTCCGGATCCAAATCCCCGGGATTACCACCGTGGCAGTCCACACACTGGATACCTATGTGGCTATGAATGCTCGTCTCAAACTCTTCTTTGACGTCTTCATGGCATTCGATACAAGAGGATGGCTGCTGCTCTTGAGCGACCCCCGTCCGAAAAAGTATTGGGGCGACAAAAAAAATACCCAGCACAATGTGTTCAAGGACAACGTTTTTTCTCATTCAGGTTCCCTCACCTTGTGCGGCACACCTCTGATATCAAATTCATACTTTTGACCAAAGATTGTTCTGGTTGACTCCGACAGGTAGCCCAGGCCCGTAAAAAAGAGCCACAGGACGATGAGCACGGCACCCAGGACAATCACCAATCGCCCCCTCCTTCCGGGTTGTCCTGGAGTCTTGTCAATGAATGGCCAGAGGATCAGAAGGAGAGCAAAAATACCCATCCCAACTATGCCGATGCCCTTGGGAATGTATTTAAGAACCTGATAGACGGCCAGAAAGTACCACTCCGGTTTAATCCCTTCGGGGGTAGAGAATGGATTGGCTTTCTCGTGCAACGAAAAAGGCCACAGCACCGATAAGCTGAGGAGGACCCCCATAACGAGGTATATGACGATGATCTCTTTAAGAATATGGTTGGGGAAAAAGGGAATCCCTTCTTCATTCAATTTCTGGTTTTTCCCTTTATCAGCCAATTTTTCCTGTTCCTCCATAAGATAAGGCCTCCAGAATTCTCAGATCATAATGGGCCAGCAATACCCTGCCGTCGGACCATAATAAAATGTAAAGCCAAGAGGCCGGCGGTTATCCACGGTAAGACCAGCACGTGCAGGGCATAGAACCGGGTCAGCGTATCTTCGGTCACATTCTCACCCCCTCGCAACAGGATGAGAATAAAATTTCCGATGAGGGGAACCCCTCCCGCCACCTCAGTGCCGACCGTCGTTCCCCAAAAGGAGAGCTGATCCCAGGGCAGTAGATAGCCGGTAAAACCGAAAGTCAGAGTCACAAAAAGAAGCAGAACGCCCACGATCCAGTTCAACTCCCGCGGTGATTTGTAGGCTCCCTGAAAAAAGACCCGCAGCATGTGTAAAATAACCATGAGAATCATCAGTTGAGCACCCCAGGCGTGCACCTGCCGGATCAACCAGCCGAAGGTGACTTCGTTGGTGATAAATTTTACACTGGCAAAAGCCTCTTCGGGAGATGGTTTGTAATACAGAGCCAATAAAACCCCGGTGATGATCTCGATGACAAAAAGCAGAAATGTGATCCCGCCAAAGCAGTGGAATAGATTGACGTGCTTGGGCACCGGCTTCTTCAGAGCTTTTCCCAGAGCCTCCTTAAGCTCCAATCGTTTGTCCAGTTCGCCATAAATGATGGGCAAGAAGTTGATGATAGATTTAACATCTATTCGTTCTTCAATCCAGCCGGCTATCTTCGACCACAGATTCATTTTTAAGCCTCTCCCGTTACATAAATGATCTCACCGGCAATCTCGACCTTAAAGTTTGGTTGAGGCCTGGGAGGAGGTCCGGAGAGGACATTTCCCTGCGGATCAAAAAACGCCCCGTGGCAGGGACAATATACGACCTCCTTATCCGGCAGCCATTCGATCATGCAACCAAGGTGGGTGCACTTCATATCGAGGGCAGTCACTCCCCTTTTGGAGTGGATGACCAACACATTTTTTCCCTGGTATTGGATCGCCTTTGCCGCTCCGACCTGCAACTCCGAGAGAGGAGCCACCTCCACTCTTTCAGAGCCGGCGGCTCCGGTTCTCCTTCTCGGAGGTCGGAGGAAGGAGACAACGGGAGCCAAAACTCCCAAGCCTGTCAGCAGAAAAAGTCCCCCGATGACATAATCTAAAAATCTGCGACGGGTTACAGATTCCTCTGCTGGGTTCATTTCCGCCAATTTACCTTACCTCCAGTCTTTCGGTGGCGTTGTTCTTTATGGTATTACCAGTGAAATCTTTGTTTTTTTGGCAAGAAATTAAAGCAAATTAAAAGAGCATATCAGCACATCACTAGATCAGTAGGCAGGATATCAGATTATCAGGGTATCAGGTATTGTCTCCTTGGAGCGTGGTTTATCCTGATATTCTGATCCGCTGGTACACTCCCTACTGATATCCTGATCTTCTGATATTCTGTTTATCTGGTTCCCTTCCCACTGATGCCCTGATCATCTGATATACTTATTCTCAAAGTGCGATTGCGGCTCCGCCGCGCTAGGTTATCCATAGACAATTAACGAATTAAGACGTGTAGGCATGCTCTCCTCCCAAGAACAGATTCCCGCAGAAAGAGAGCAGAACCATAGCGAACCCTATGATCGACAATACGGCCGCCTTACGTCCTCTCCAGCCCCTTTGATATCGAGCGTGCAAGTAGAGGAGATAAAAAATCCAGATGATCAACGAACCCACCTCCTTGGGGTCCCACCCCCAGAAGGTCCCCCAGGCCCGATGGGCCCAGATGGCACCGGCAAACAGGGCCCCCACAGTGAACAGGGGGAAACCGATGGAGATCGCCTTATAGTTGATCTCATCGAGGATCTCCGCGGAGGGAAACCGTCTGGCCACGGGGCTCGAATCTGCCAGACCGACGTTTCTCCTGATCAAATACATAATGCTGACACCAAAGGCCACGGCAAAGGCTCCTTCACCGATCGCCGCCAGGGAGACATGAATATAGAGCCAATAGTCCTGCAGGGCCGGCACCAACTGTTGAGAGATCTCTTTGGGTAAAAGGGAGGCACAGACCACGAGGATTAAGGTGACGGGAGCAATGAAAGAGCCGACTATCGGCTTTTTGAACCTGGCCATGACAAAGATGAAACAGGCCACGGCCATCCAGGACATGACGACCATATATTCGTACATGTTGGTAAAGGGTGGATGTCCCGACAGCTTCCATCTCATAATAAGGGCCACAGTTTGAGGCACAAAACCGATGAGCATGGCTGCGGTGGCCACTGTGCTTACCACTTTCTTCTCAAAGGCCAAGTATACACTGAAACCGATGAACCCCAAAAGATAGAACCAAAACGCAATCCAGAAAAAAGTGACATCCGTGAGTGTCAAGGTCATGATCGTTCTCCCTGCTTGTGCCTATCTGTGCCCCGCGCGCGGGCAGCCAGACAGGCGTGCTGAGTCTTTTCTGCCATTTGGTCGATCTCTCTTCTGAAAGCTATCTTGTCTCTGTTGCTCTGACCGCCCAGAGCAACGTGACACTTCCCACCGCCAGCAGGACTCACGACGACCCATACCCTTCTGTGGGAAATGTAGAAAGCAGCACACACCCCGACCGTCATCACCAGCAAACCGATCCAGATGAGAGGAGTCCCCGGATTTCGGGTGACCTGAAGCCCTGTCTGAAACACCGGCTTGACATTAACCAGCTCCAGTCCGTACTCCTGTAGGAGAGGATGAAAGCGGGCCAATTCAGGGCTGAAGATCCAACCCTCCTGAATGAGTTCCTCATTGTTATACAGGCCCACCTTGACGGCCGGATTTCGAAACTCTTTGTATCGAGGGTCGGAGAAGACCTCCTTCCCCCTCATCATAAAGTTGCCCACAAAGTCGACCGGCTGAAGGGTATATGGCGTCTCAGGGATGGTGATGGATTCCCCCATCTTCGTCTTCACCATGGTGATCACCTTGCCGGTCGAGTCCCGGACGGCCAAAACCGCCTCCTCAAAATCTCTGGCATCTGAGCGATAGGAACTCTGATAGAAATTGACTCCACGAAACCGCAGTGGACGGTTCACCTCGATGAGCTTGGTAAACGATCGTTCCCCATCCTCCAGAACCGTGACTGTACTGAGATAGTCCTTCACCTGTCCTTTCTCATTGTACAAGATCTCAAACTTATCCACCTGCACCTGAAAATCGCCATCTGGGGCTGTCATTATATCACCCTTCCCTCCCCACCGGTAGACGCTGTATCCGAGCAGACTGGTTAACAATCCCCCCACGAGAGCAACCACCAGTCCGGTGTGGGTAAAGAAGAACCCCAATCGGGCCACGCCTCCTCGGCGGGCGAAGATGAGACGCCTCTCCCCGTCGCTCCTGGTATTCACTCGATAGAGCCGCTTTCGCATCACAGCTCCCAGCAGCTCGGCTGACTTTTCAGCGGACATCTCGGCAGTAAAAGCTCGGCTGTTCTCTAATGTCCGAATCTCCGACGCCGAGGCCCTAAAACTTTTCCCGAAGGCGATTTTCAAAATCCCTCCCAGACGTTTCACCGAACAGACGGTCAAGGACACCGAGAGGATACCTAAGAGGGACACATACCAGAAGGAACGGTAGGGATTGAAGAACCCCAAGCCTTTGAATATGCTGTATTTCGTCTCACCCAATCTGGATCGGAAAAACTCCGCTCCAGCCGGAGCACCAGGCGGGAAGATTTCCCCTAAGATGATGGCTCCAATAGAGGCCACGGCCAGGAGTATCAGAATAGTGATGGCGAACTTCATCGAATAGAACCGTCTCCAGACCGCCCCCAATATGTTCCGACTTCTATTATTATTCTCCGAAGACATCGATTTGGCCGTTTATGTGCTTGGTCTTATCAATGATGAGGTTGTTCTCGTCAACCACACTGCGGTGGCAATTGCTGCACGTTGTTTGAGGAATGTGACCCTGGGGAGGGAGACCGTGACAGGTCCCACAACCGGCTTCTCCAGCGCCCACCTTGATCCAGCTTGGGCTGTAATTGTTCCCGACGATCAGGCTGTCCTGGTAGACCCAGGGGTTTTCGCTCGCCTCTTTCGAAAAGGCGAAATTGCCGTGGCAATAGACATCAGTGCACGTTGAGCTTCCATCCCAATTTGGAGTCGCATTGAGGGTCTGAGCCAGAGGGCCCCAGGCGATTTCGGCCGGCAGAAGATGGGCATCGATGTGACCCGGATCGCTGAGCTCCGATGGTTTCCTGTGGCACTCGGTACATTCCAGAGCGGTCCTGAGGTCCCCTTCGGTTACATGTGGGGTATGAGCCCCCACACCCTTAAAGGAAGCAGCAGTATGGCCGTTCAAATCAGGCGGTGGGGCACCGGTCTCATTGTCTGCACCACCGTGACAACTGACACACGTCAGTGTTCCACCGGTGCTCCAATCGGGCGTCGTTTGTGCACCGTGACAGAGGACATCAAGGCAAACTCCCTGGCTAAAACTACCCCCCACAGATGGATCGGTCACCACGTCCTTTATGCCATTGACATGAGTGTCGATTACTACCGATTCGTCGGGGACGTACCCATGATGGCAGAGTTGGCACGGAAAATCGTAACTGGTGAGGTGATCTGGGTGCGCGTTTGTCGTGGGATTCATGCTGTGACAGGTGCCACAGGCGGCCTGGGTGCCATCTACTTGGGTCCATACGGGATTGAACGTCGTTTCACCGCCGGCGAATTCCCCGTGGCAGTATACATCTTTGCATGTGGAAATCCCATCCCAACTCGGGGTCGCACCCTCAGTCTGAGCGAGTTGGCCCCAGACAATCTCAGCCGGCAAGGAAGAGTCGATATGGCCAGGGTCGTCCACGGCCCCTGGTTCCCGGTGACATTCGATGCATTCAAACCCCTTCTTGAGATCGCCGGACTGAACATGGGTGGAGTGGGCACCAACGCCTTTGTAAGAGGTGAGGGAGTCACCGTTGAGCCCATAGGGTGGGGCACCGGTCTCATTGTCCACACCACCGTGACAAAGGGTGCAGTCTTCGGGACCGTTGGGGTGACATTCATAACAGGAACTCCCGCTCTGTCCCCCTCTGTAATCAGAGCCGTGACATTGTGCACAAAAAGGCAACCCGTCCCTTTCAACTTTCTTCCCGTGAAAATTGGGTGAGTGTTCCTCCGACCAATCGGGAGGGTGGACGGATACGGCCGTGGGTAGTTTGCGTTTGCTGCATCCTCCAACTGCCACAAGGAGGAAAAAAGAGAGAGACAATATTGCAACGGCGACGAGATCTCTAATCTTCATCCTCTTCTCCGTGGCAGTAGCCGCAAAACCTGTCGCCTGCCCTGTGAGTGTTGGTGTGACAATCGAAACAGAGATAGCCGTCGTCATCGTGCCAGGGCCCCTCGCCCATCCGACCACCAAAACCTGGTCCATGAGGGTTGGCATCGTTGCCCCTCCGACCGTCAAAGTCGACGTGGCATCTCAAACAACTGGGATCGGTCCCTTCGGTGTCGTGACACGAGGCACAGTATTCTATGTCCCTGACGGCCGCGTCGGTGTGTTTACCCCCATCGCCCAAAGTCCTGTTGGCCCAGTCCAGACTAGAATGGGAAAGGGGCATAATGCCTCTTCCCTGATGGCAATCATCACAAAAGCTTTGTTGATCGTGACACACATCGCACTCCCGTTCTTTGCCCTTGATATCCAGAAAGTGGGTGTAAAGATAATTCAGCGGGTGTGTGATCTGAGCCAGGTTGTCCCCCTGGTGGCACCTCTGACAATCGTTCTCTCTATCGTGACAGCCAGCGCATGAGGCCATATCCTCCCGGGCGTACTCCTTATGATTCTTAATCCAGGAGAGATCGTGAGAGACCGGCTTGGGCACAGGCTGGGGATGGCAGAGAGTACACTCATCCTCAGCCTTCGTCCCATTGTGACAAGTCTGACAGTCGGCCATCTTAGGCAGGTTGGCTGGGCTGGCGAAATCGGTCTCCCCCAGACCTTGGTGGCAGTCGACACATTCGATTTTCCTGGCCACATGGTTCTTGTGGGAAAATATTATCCTCCGCAGTGGATTTTCAAAGGCCACGGGGTTCTCAGGATCCTTATGGCACACCTGGCAATCGTCCGGAGCTATATCCCCGTCATGACACTCCAAACAGCTCTCCTTGGTGGGTAAATTGTTGTCCCCAGACTTTTGGCTCTCTTCAGCTCTTGCGTGGCAGGTGGTACAATCGGCGCCCACATCCACCAGATGCAGCTCGTGGGAAAAAATGAAATCCTTGCTCCTGTCTTGAATGGCCAGCACCATCGAGACCAAGAGAACGACAACAGCCGTCAAATAAAGAACCAAAATCCCTTTGGAAAATCTCTTCACGATGTTACTCCGTTCCCTTTGTTAGCCTTCGAAAGAATCTGACATCAATCCGAGCCAAAAGCCTGGTATCGTGGCTGTACAATCTATTCCTTAAGTTTTGACCTTCAAGGCTCAAAGTAATATTCTTGACGGGTTGATACACTATCCGAGCCATGGCTCCCAGGGCATCAAATCTTCCGGAGACTTCCTCCTCATATTCATATCGAGAATAGTCGACGCCGGCGCTGACAGAGAGCTTATCATTGATGAGGTACGAAACGTTCCCGTATGCGCCGTGGCTGTCTCCGCTGTAACCAAGTCTGCCCACATAGCCTATAGACGTAGATCCGAGGTTCGTACCAATGCGTATTCTGTGTCCATTGTCGTGGCTGAAGAGAACGAGCGCATATTCGCCGACCAGGCTCATATGTTGGTTTACGGCATAGTCCGCACCCAATCTGAACTCGCTATTGGCCTTCTGTCTGAAGACACTGAAGACAGACCCCCGTCTCACCGAAGGGCGGCGACGGTCAAACTCGAAGAAGAGGAAAAGTCTATTATGAGCCCGGTACCTGGTTCCGATCTGAGCCCATCTCAGCCCGAAATCCCAAAAGAGAGCATCGAAATCCATTCTCCCATAAGTCTCTATCCGGCGGCCAAACTTTCTCCTCAACAATATCCCTAACAGTTGTTCTACCAGGGGGTCTGGCGCTATCCCTTTTTCGCTGTAAGGGCTGAGGTAAGAATCTCTCTGCCTCTCCTTGCGCACAAAACTGATCCCCACCTCCGTCTCCCAGGGGTAATTGGTCCAAAAATATGCGCCCCACATTTTACTTTCCGACCAACTGTTAACCTGGGTCGATTTTCTTAGTGGGACTTGTGTCCCCAGGTATCCGAGAAAGGAAAACCGCTTTCCCCGACGGAAACTGATTTTTAACCCATCCATCGTCCCCTTCCCCACACCGGCCGCAAGATACTGCCGTCCCAATCGCAGATCCACCGAGTGGGCGACTTCTTTCCAATTAAGATAGAGGTTGTATATCTTCCCTTTTAGATCACCGGGTATGGCCGTTTGAAAATCGTGCGCATAGCGCAGGTAAGTGTGGAGAGAGAGG
>JBHIER010000103.1:0-9215 GCA_046760705.1 bacterium | reverse complement strand
GGGGCGGATACGGTCCTCCCTGCCCTCAAGCTCTGGGGGAATGTGAACCAGCACCGTCCGCTTTACGTCCTGTTCGGCTACAAATGGAATGATCTCATCAACCCCCACATGGGTCGCCTCCAGAAAAAGCAGGTCTGCCCCCTCGCTGTGGGGGAGGAGGTCGTGTAAGGAAGAGATGTCCCCTGAGTAAACAGCCCTCTTCCCCTCCCACTCAATCACAAGAGAGTAGCTCTCCAGGGTTCTCTCAGGATATTTCGATGAGACAAGCGGACGATATCCGTGAAGATGCTCATTAGCAAAGGCTGAGAGGCGAATATGTTCATCTTGAAAAAAAAGACCGGGGAGAATGGGGGACATTTTGAAAGGAAAGGGGAGCTTCTCCGGAAAGATGTAGATCTTGGGCAACCAGTCTGTAAAACCGGTCACGCCTTCTCGGGGCAAGTAGATCTCCAGGGGGGCGGTCCTCTCGGCCAAATACATCATCTGAAGGAGCATGGGCAGACCGGTGCAGTGGTCGGGGTGCATGTGGGAGATGAAGACCGTTGCAACCTGATGATGGTCGACGCCACACCGCAGCAGGGAAGATGTACCGCCTTCCCCCACATCGAGGAGATAAAACCTCTCCTCAAGGCCAAGGACGAGGCAGGCATGACTCCTTTTCGGGACCGGCACCCCTGAGGCAGACCCGGCCACTATGAATTTCACCATCTCAACAGCCTTTCTCACGATTGCTATTTCGGGATGAGGAGGGGCCCCTCTTTTTTAGCTGAATTATTTGCCATAGAGTTACAGAGATCTTTAGAAGTACAGGAGTACTGGAGGGTTGGAGACTTGGTGTATTGAAAATCTTGGAGCTCCCGCAGATTCAGACTCAAGTGCGATCCACTACTCCACCACTCCAATCTGTCTTCCGTATCCCAAGGACCAGAAGCCTCCGGTCTCTGCGAGGCTGGCCGATCGCGTGGCCCCCTTCTTTTTTTCACAAAAGAGAAAGAGGGCTAAATTCGAAAAACTCACCCAACCTCAACACGGTAAAGGATTTTTACAGCCACCTTCGGTCTATTGTCATCGCTCGCCCCGCTCGAAACGGGGGGTCACGGCGAGTAGCCTCAACCTCAGGGGACGACCTTCGTACGTCAAATTCGAGAGGTTTTTCTTTTTAGCCCTCTTCTGTACCCGATCGTATAGTATAAGCGCATTTTTTTCAGATGCAAGCTTTTTTTACAACATCTTCTCCTTTCTCAGTCGATATACTTCTCGTACTCCTCCCGGTGTTCAGGATCCAGTTCGATCAGCTTTTCGAAAAGGGCCGAGGCCTTCTCATCTTCAAAGAGCTCACCAATCTCGAAATAGTGGTATTTGAAAAAGTCCTTTATCCTCTCATCCTGGGGGTTTGCTTCGAACATCTTTCCCAACTTGAGAATGACCGCCCGACAATACTGCCTGGCCTTTTTGCCTCGGCCATCTTTGTGATACACCTTTGCCCTAAAGAAGACGGCCTCCAGCTTCCGAAAGGTCGCCATCTCATCGTCCAACACCTTCTCCACAAGCTCTTTTCTGAGATCCCACCCCTGGTAGAATTCGCTGCGCCCAAAACCGGCGTTCTGACACACCTCCAGAGCCTTCTCATAAAATGGGGTCCCACCCAGGATGGCCCGCTTGTCCATCTCACCCCCCAAGATCATATAGACATAGAAATCGATCAGACCTGTGAGCGGATCGTAGTTGGAGTCGTCCCGAAAGAGGGGATCGTTCATCTGGTACGGAAAGCGGCAGTATTTATCTCTGTACTGGATGTCCCGATTGTTGGAAACCTGCAATTGTGCTAGGTATCGATCCTCATAGGTCTGACTGATATCCTGCAAACTCATGGTGAAGCTCAGCGGAACTTCGAAATCGAACGGATCATCGATCCATCGGGAATTGTCGATGTAATCTCGGATCGTCTCCTGGAGCCCCTCCACCCTCTTCTGTTTCACCTCAGCCAGTTGCGTGAGGTTCAAGACAACCTTGCTTTTCAAATGCTGGGCTTCGGTCTGGGCGGTGCAAAAAAGTGCCAGCACCCAACAGAACAGGAGCACAACTGGCCCCCACACCCCTGAAGCAGATCTGTCACGTCCACTCTTTTTCATCGCGCCTCCCTTGATATGAGACATCCTTGTAAAGCATATAAAAAAATGGTGGGGATGTCAAGCAATTTCTCCTCTTTTCGCTGCCATTTGAGGTCCACCCCAAAAATTTCTTTGGAAAATCGGGAGGGACGAATTATTATTACCTCCGCAAAGGGGATGGATTACATTCGCCTCGGGTCGGATGAAGGGGCCCGGGAATCCTTTTCCCAGACAGATGGAGGGTGGCAGTGCAGTTTCTTGAAGATATTCGGGCCAGTGTTATCGACGGCCAATGGGAGAGGGCAGAGGTGCTGACCTACCAGGCCTTAGATCAAGCCCTGTCTCCTGCGGAGATTTTGAACCAGGCTCTCATTCCGGCCATGGATGAGGTCGGTGTGAGGTTTCAGAACAACGACTTTTTTCTGCCGGAGGTCCTGATTGCAGCCAAGGCCATGAATTCGGCCATGGAGGTTCTCAGGCCGCTCCTGGCCCGGACTGAGGCCAAACCGAGGGGCAAGATCGTCATTGGCACGGTCCAGGGTGACCGCCACGACATCGGCAAGAATCTGGTGGCCATGATGATGGAAGGGGCAGGGTTTGAGGTGGTCGATCTGGGGGTCGACGTCTCGCCCAAACAATTTGTGGAGGCTGTTGCAGAGCACCGTCCCGACATCGTAGCCATGTCTGCTCTGTTGACGACAACCATGCCGGCCATGAGGGAGACGCTGCGCACCCTCGAAGAGGCCGGACTGAGGGAAAGGGTGAAGACGATGATCGGCGGGGCACCTGTTGGCCGGAGCTTTGCCGAGGAGGTCGGAGCCGACGCATACGCTCCAGACGCCGCCTCGGCCGTGGCCAAAATGAGAGAGATTCTCAGGGGTTTCGAAAAGTGACCCTCCCCTCGGGGAGAACCGAGATGTTTCAAAAGAGGCGACCGACCTTACAAATCTTGAGCGAAGAGGCCGTGGCCCAGATCGTGGCTGAGGCCCTGTCCGTTCTAAAGAAGACCGGGGTCTTTGTGGAGAGCAGACAGGCGCGATCCCTCCTTTTCCAGGCAGGGGTGGCGGTCGATGAGGGGCGGAAAAGAGCCTACATCAGAGAGGATGTGGTGGAAAAATGTCTCCAAACGGCCCCCCGGCGGATCAAAATCTACGACCGGGATGGGAGACCGGCCATGGATCTGCAGGGGCTCGACTCCCACTTCGACCCCGGCTCGGCGGCCATACACATTCTGGACTCGGACACGGGAGAGATCCGGAAACCCTGCACCGACGACCTGGTCAATTTCGCCAGGCTGACCGACGCCCTGGACCATTTCAGGGCTCAGAGTACCGGCCTCGTCCCGGCCGACGTTCCCCAGCAGATTGGTGATCGATACCGCCTTTTCATTGCTCTCCAACACTGTGCAAAGCCGGTGGTGACAGGCACCTTTGCTGTGGAAGGGTTTGAGGTCATGAAGGAGATGCTGGTGGCGGTGCGCGGCGATGAACGGAGGTTGAGAGAGAGACCGCTGGCCATCTTCGACTGCTGCCCTTCACCGCCGCTGCGGTGGAACAACCTCACCTGCCAGAGCCTCCTCGATTGCGCCAGAAGCGGTATCCCGGCCGAGTTGGTCTCCATGCCCTTATCCGGGGCCACCGCGCCTTTTACGTTGGCCGGTTCTTTGGTGCAGCATACGGCCGAAAACCTGTCAGGGGTCGTGATACATCAGTTGGCCAACCCTGGGGCTCCCCTCATCTACGGCGGATCACCGGCCATCTTCGACATGCGCCGGGGGACCACCCCTATGGGGGCGATTGAGACGATGATGATCGACGCCGCCTATGCTCAGATCGGCCGACACCTGGGCCTACCCACCCACGCTTACATGGGTCTGAGCGACGCAAAGGTTTTGGATTATCAGGCCGGATTGGAGTCGGCCATCGGGGCCGTCATGGCTGTCCTGGCCGGGATCAACGTCATCTCCGGAGGCGGGATGCTCGACTTCGAGAGCTGTCAGAGTTTGGAGAAGCTGGTCATCGACAACGACATCTGTGGCATGGCCCTCCGCCTGGCCCAGGGTATAGACCAAAAGGGGGAGAAGCTGGCCGCAGACCTGTACGGCGACATCGATGGAGGTGACCATTTTCTCACCTCCCCTGAAACGCTCAAATGGCTTCGCTCTGAACCTTTCATCCCCAGCGACATCATCGACCGGTCAAACCGGGACGAATGGATCAAGGGTGGGGCCAGGTCGGCCGAGGTTCGCGCCAGGGAACAGGTCCGCCTCATCCTTGCGAAACACGGACCCGAACCTCTGGTCGAACCCGTAACCCAGGAGTTAAGAAAGATCATGGAGCAGGACGCCCGAAGGTACGGCCTCGACCGTCTCCCCTGAGGAATACCCAATGCTCATCATCGGCGAGCGGATCAATTCCAGCAGAAGGGCAATTGCTGAGGCCGTCGAGAGGCGGGACGGGCCTTTCCTGGCGAAAGAGGCCAAAGAGCAGGAGGCGGCCGGGGCGGACATGATCGACCTATGCCTCGGCACCTTCGGGGAGCAGGAGCCGGAACTGATCGGCTGGCTGGCGGAGATCGCTCAAGAGGCCGTCAGTCTCCCCCTCTGCATCGACTCACCGCGAGCTGAGACGATTGAGACGGCTTTGAAAAGATGCAGTCGGAAAATAGCGGTCAACTCCATCACGGCTGAGACAGAACGGTTCAATTCCTTTCTGCCCCTCATTCAGAAGCACGGCAGTGCGGTCATTGCCCTCTGTATGGATGATCGGGGCCTCTCTGACTCCCCTGAGGTCCGGTGCGAGATCGGGCTGAGGTTGGTCGAGAGCCTGATGCAGGCTGGTCTCTCCCGAGAGGAGATCTACATCGACCCGGTGGTGCAGCCCATCGCTTCTGAGTCGGGGGCCGCCGAAGTCTGCCTGGAGTCGATCCGTCTTATCCGGTCGCGGGCGCCGGAGGTGCACATCATCTGCGGTCTGAGAAACGTCTCCTACGGGCTTCCGAAGCGGGAGCTGTTGGAAGGCGGGTTTCTACCCATGGCCATGCTCATGGGCATGGACGCTGTCATTCTGAACCCCCTGGATAGAAAGTTGATGGCCACCCTGAGAGCTGCTCAGGCCCTTCTCGGTCAGGACGACTACTGTATGGACTACATTACGGCTTACAGAGAGGGGAGGCTCTGATGTCAGTGAAGGCCGGTTTTCTGAGACGGGTTCAATCGGGAGTGCTTCTCTTCGACGGGGCCATGGGCACCCAGATTCAGGCCCAGGGGCTTCCTCGCGGAACCTGCCCGGAGGAATGGAACATCTCCCACCCCCGGGTGATTGAGCAGATCCATCGGACCTACTTTCAGTCCGGATCGGATGTGGTGACAACCAATTCTTTCGGGGGCAACCGGTTCCTCTTGGAAGAGTACGGTCATGGCGATCGGGTCAGGGAGTTCAATCTGGCCGCCGCCCGCCTGGCCGGAGGTACCTGTCCTGAGGGGCGGTGGGTGGCTGGCTCCGTCGGCCCGACCGGGGAGTTGCTTGAACCCTACGGTCTTAGGACGTTCGAGGAGATTCGTGATGGGTTCTCCGATCAGATTTCAGCCTTAGCCGAAGGCGGAGTCGATCTTCTCTGCATCGAAACGATGAGCGACCTCGAGGAGATTCGGGCAGCCATCGAAGCCGCTAAAACGGTGAGTGACCTACCCGTCTGCGCCACAATGGCCTTCGATCTGGGGAAGAAGGGCTATCGAACCATAATGGGAGTAGGCCCTCAAGAGGCAGCCCGAACCCTTGAAGAAGCCGGGGCCGACGTAATCGGCTGCAACTGCGGCGGTGTGAGTGTTGAGGATATGGCCGATCTGGTAAGAGAGTTAAGGGGGGCGAGCCCCCTGCCCATTCTTGCCCAGGCCAACGCCGGTCTGCCCCAACTCGTCGACGACGAAACAGTACATCCTCAAGGACCCGAGGAATATTCCGAAGGAGTCATCCACCTCCTCGAGGCCGGGGCCACTCTCATCGGCGGCTGTTGCGGCACTACACCCGATCATATCCGGGCCACGGCCCAAAGGATTCGAGACCACCTCTTGCCACGTTACGGGTCCGATAATCCCTCTCGTTCAGCTTCATGACGATATTCTTCAAACCGCCACCCCTCAAGTACAGATCAAAGACCCTGCGGACGGTCCGGACCCCAATTTTATTGGAAAGTCCCCCCGCCAGAAGGCATCAGAGGGCGGAAACAGAGAACAAGGTGGGTGGGGGTAGGGTAAAAACAGGTCAGCACGAGGCGACCCCCGTTCGATGAGAAATTATCTCACGGGGTGAGCATCGAAATCGAGGAACGAAGAATGTCACCGGTAAATGCAGGAGGTGGTCCCTATGAAGCGACCTCTTACTGAGCGGCAGAAGGCAGCCCTCGATTACGTCGCCCGAAGCATCCGCGAGCGAGGGTATCAGCCCACCATGCGGGAGATCGGCGACCATTTTGGCATTCGCTCTACCCACGGGGTGCACCGCCATCTCACCGCTCTGGAGCAGAAAGGCTATCTGAGACGGGAGGGGGGGCGGTCCAAGGCCGTCCGCCTGACCGATCACCTCGGGGTTCGGACGACTGAGCTGCCCATCGTCGGCCGAGTGGCGGCCGGCGCATCGAACCTGGCCCTGGAGGATATTGAAGGGACCGTCAGCCTGGACCGGCAATGGGTGAAAGGCGACAGCATGATCGGAGCCGGCATCCTTCCCGGCGACCTGGTGGTGGTCAGGCCGCAGCCGGTGGTGGAGGACGGCCAGATCGCCGTTGTCCTTATCGACGGCCAGACCACGGTGAAACGGTTCTACCGGGATAAAGACTGGCTCCATCTGGAGCCGGAGAACCCGGACATCGAACCCATCCTCCTCTCGCCCCGGGCCAGGAACATCTCTGTGGTGGGCAGGGTGAGGGGGCTCTATCGGAAGATCTAGCTAGACACTTTAGAAGGCTTAAGAGGGTGGGAGAGGGCAGAAGAAGGCTTGATAGGGCAGAGGGCGAGAGAAGAGAGAGGGCGGTTATGCCGAAGCAATTCCGTCGATGGATCGTCCACGTTGATGCGGACGCCTTTTTCGCCTCGGTGGAGCAGGTTCTGTGTCCGGAGTTGAGGGGCAGGCCGGTCATCGTCGGTGGTGTGCCCGGGATACGGGGGTGTGTCTGCTCCGCTTCTTATGAAGCCCGGTCCTTCGGGGTGAAGACGGGCATGCCGCTGCGCCAGGCCCAAAAAATCTGTCCCCAGGCAGCCTTTCTCCTTGGACGGTTCGCCGACTACGGCCGGTTTTCACACCACCTGTATCACCTCCTCTCCGCGTTCACCCCCGCGGTCGAAGCCACCTCCATCGACGACCTGTACCTCGATCTGACGGGCTTTGAGCGGCTCTACGGCGAGATGGGACGGACTGCGGCCAGGATGCAACAGGAGATTCTTCAGGAGTTGGGCCTCACCGTCTCCGTAGGCGTTGCCACCAATAAGTTGGTGGCCCGGATCGCATCCGGGCTGCGGAAGCCGAAGGGGCTGGTTATCGTTCCGCCCGGTGAGGAGAGGGTTTTCCTTGGTCCTTTACCTTTATCTAAGCTTCCCGGCATAGGGTAGCATCTGAAGAGGCGGCTCCGAGATTTAGGCCTCCGTACCGTCGGCGAGCTCGCGGCTCTTCCTGAGGAGCTTTTTGGTGCAGGCATTTGGGAGTTTGGGCGGTCTCCTCTACGAGAGAGCCAGGAGTATCGATTATCGAGAAGTAAACCCCTCCCGAGAGCCTAAATCTATCTCTCGGGAGTCGACCTTCGAACAGGACACCACCGATGGGGTGTTCATTCGCTCCGTGCTCGAGTATCTCTGCGAGCGTGTGGGCATGGCGTTGCGTCGTCTCGGCCGGCAGTGCCGGACGATGACGGTCAAAATTCGATACGGCGATTTCGAAGGGGCGGCCCGATCCCGGACGCTTCCAGCCCCAACGGACGACGATGTCACCCTCTTTCGAGAGGCGCGGATCCTCTTCGCCCAGACCTGCACCCGCAAGGTGGCCGTCCGCCTCGTCGGTGTGGCGGTCAGTGGCCTCATCACAGCCGGCCGGCAGGGCGACCTCCTCGACCCCAACGCCGACAGAAGGGCAGGATCAACGCCGGCATCGACCGAATTCGAAGTAAGTACGGGTTCAATGCCATCGACTACGGGGATACCCTGCGGCAGCGGCAGTTCTACTCCGAGGACGAGGACGGCCTGAGGCTGAACACACCCTCGCTGTCGCAATGACAGCTTGTTTGTAGTAAGGCACGGAGCGCAAGCGGAGTGCCGTCTGTAAGGCTACCCCGCGAAGTTACTCCATCGACGACAACACTGGAGGTGGGCATACGGTGGAGACCGATGACGGCTCCGGGTGGGAGAAACTCGATCTTAGCGTCTGCTCGGACTGTCTGAAGATGCTCCAAATCCTCAGCCCAAAGAACCTTGGACTGAGGCCGGCTGCAGGTATTACGGCAACCCTAACCACATCGTGTGCCAATGTTGTCATCGTCGATGAGGCTTCCCTCTTCACCGACATTCCCGTCGACTCGGTGAGCGACAACCGCGGCTGGCCCTTCATCTTCTACCAAAAGGGAAGCGCAACCGACCACATCATCCCCTTCCGTCTCTGGTCGGTCATCGACGAGGGGCTGTTCCTGCTGACACGCTCATGGGCTTCGGTGAGCTGATCTGGTTCACAGGCCCGGAGGCGGGGCAGGCATGGACCGAGGAGGATCAAGACGCTCTGAGTCAATTTTTGGACAACCGAGGCCATCTCATCCTCTCCGGGCAGATGATTGGTATGAACATCGTTCCCAGTATCTCCGGGCGAAACATCTGAGCTTTATGACCGAGCAACCTTAAGGGGGTTGAGGAAAATCGCATTACCGGGGGGATGTATATCCATTTGGCCACGCAGGGGCTCAACGCCCAGGGGTGGCCCGGTGAGATCGACCCTATTTGAGGGGAATCCTCAGGGCCACCAGGCAGCCTTTGACCTGATCATGACTGACACACCGGGCAACAGATGGTTCGACGGTTTCGGCCTCACTTTCTACCTGAGCAGCACTGTATCGAGTCGTATCACCGAT
>JBHIER010000102.1:0-9236 GCA_046760705.1 bacterium | reverse complement strand
GGTGAACCTCAAATCCTCAGCATCCTGATTATCGTTGTTGACAATGGTCACCTCATATACTATCTCACCCCCCCGGTGAATCACATCCCCAGGTTCCAAAACATGCCCATCGATATCCTTGTCCACCTTCCAGACCTCGATCACAGGGGCCGCCACCAGAGGTGTGCATGTCGGATCATCGTTAAACTCCCTGGTGTCCGGATCGTCGGTCGGCTCATCCGGTGTGCCGGGAATGTTGCTCACCCAACCCTGATTACATATCTCCTCTACACCCGCCTCCACCGAAGCATCCACCCTCACCCTGAAAACGATGATCACAGTATCCCCCACCGGCAAATAGATGCCACTGATCTCCACCGGATCCTCATTCATAAGAGTACCCGACGTGGTAGTCAAACTGCTACTCATATAGCCGGTGTACTCTGGAATGGTATCGGTAAAGCTCAAACCCTCCGCATCCTGATTGCCCTCGTTGACAATCGTCACCTCATACTCGATCACATCCCCGGGCTCCACACCCCCCCCATTCACCTCCGCGTCGGCCTTGTAAACCTCGATCACAGGGGCCGCCTCTAAGGGCATACATGTGGGATCATCCTCCGTCTCAGTGGACGGATCGTCCGTCGGCTCATCCGGTGCATCAGGAATGTTTCTCACCCAACCCTGATTGCATATCTCCTCCGCATCCGCCGCCGCCGGATCCTTCACTGTCACTCTGAAAGTGATAGCAACTGAGCCACCAAAATCCACATCTATGCCCCGTATGTCGATCATGTCGTCTGTCGAGTAATCATCTGCACCCGAAGGGATATCCACAATCACCAACTGGTGGGTGTCTTCAGGGCGAGGATCGGTGAACCTCAAACCCGTCGCACCCTTATTACCAGTATTGGCGATCGTCACCTCATACTCGATCACATCCCCCGGCTCCAGATCGCCCCCATTGATGTCCGTGCCGACCTTCTGGACCTCAATGACAGGAGCGCACCCCCCAACCGTAACGTAAGCCTGAGGGAAAGGCTGCTCCTCAGCCTCGCCTCTCAACATGTAGGTCACCTTAGAGGCACCCTCCACATCCACTGGAAGATCTGCTCCAGTCGAATCGCTGCCGATTAGCAAAGATGCCTCCCATGTCTCCTCAAATCGTATCTCGTCCACATACCAGAGGATGGTCGTTGTCCCGTCGATTCCAGAAAAGATACTATCCGGCACGATGGAGAACCCATCCCACTGGTGGACATAGTCCGGCAACACCTCCGCAATAGTGGCATCCAGGGCCGAAGGGCATATAAATTGAGCAGCAATATCCTCAACGATCCCCTGTAAGTCGTCCGGTGACTGGAAGGAGTAATATTTGCCATCTGTGACAGTCGCCACGTATTCCAGTAACTCTTGTTCTGTAGGACCGGGATAGAAGCCAACGGCAAAGATTTTGATCCCGTTGGCTGCAGCGTAATCGGCACCATCTCTTGTGTATTGGTAGGGGTCAACTCCGTCAGGTTTGTTAGGCATCCCGTGGGTCAGCAGCACTGCTGCCCTGGGAACCCCCCGACCCTTTTGGATGAGCCTGTTCGCCGCCTTTCGGATACCATCGCCGATGTTCGTTCTGCCATCCGGATAGAGGGCATCGATTTTACCCCTCAGGGCCTCTTTTCCGTCGCCATCCATATCCCTGAGATTCAATCTGGTCTCGGCGATCTGATTGAAGGCGACGAGTCCTGCACGGTCAAAATTCCCAGGCGCCGGCTCTCCGAGAAAATCGAGAAGAGCTTTGGCTGCTGCCTTCGCATCGCTCAAGGGCAGATCTTCGCCGTCCATGCTCTGGGACCTATCGATAACCAGCATCAGATCCACAACCCCTCGCAGGGTGTCGCAAGGGGGCTTGCGTACTTCCAATGTGACTGTCGCTCGGTTCGGGGCCACCTGGCAATCTTCAGGCCATATCTCGGAGGGAGCAGCCGATTTGGTCAGTTGGAGAACACCATCCTGAGCCAAAACCGCACACGCCATCATTCCCCAGCAGAGTATACCCAAGCCAACAGTCGAGAACACTATTTTCTTACCGCTCATCACTGACCCCTTTCATTTTTCTCTCTTCTCACATTAACCTATTATTTATAAATAACAAACGGCGCACCTACCCTCCTTCAAGGGTACACACGTATCGGTAACACTATAAAACGGAACTGTGGCTGCATTTGAGATTGTGCCTAGTACACCTATCCCCTCCTAAGTAATAGGTGCTGCTGACAAAACTTCCGAAGAGACTGTCCCCCCACCCGCCCTCCTGCAATCGTCCTTCCTTGCACAAAACGATTGTTTTTCTATTATAGTACATTAAAGATTACATGTCAAGTATTTTCTTCATTTTTTCACCCTTTTCCCGGTCTTGAGGGTTGAGTCCGAGGTTTTCCCGTCTACCTGATCAGGATCATCTTCTTGGTGTCGGCGAAGCTGTTGGCCTTAAGGTAGTAGAAATATATACCGCTCGAAACCTCCCTGCCCCAATCATCCCGACTATCCCAGATGACGCTATAATATCCAGCCTTTTTCACCTCATCCACCAGCGTCCTCACCTCCTGCCCAAGAAGATTGTAAATCTTCAGAGTGACGTGGGGTGGGGACTGATCACTGATCACTGAATACTGAATACTGGTTGTTGGGTTGAAGGGGTTGGGGTAGTTCTGACAAAGCTTGTATTCGGACGGCAGATCGACGGACACCTGGTCGGAGACTCCGGTCCTTTCGCTGATAAAAAAGGTGATGCCACTCACATCCCCAGTGACAGGTTGAAATTGGTCATCAAACACATTTGCAAACCGGGGCCGAAATGTGACCGCGGTCGACCCGACTGGAGCATCCTCTCTGACGCGAAATGTCAATCGATAGGCCACACTCGATGTGTTGATCGGCCAACCCGGGCCTTGGACCGTGCCCTTGCTGTATTGCACAGCAAATAAGGTATCCGCAACCGCCGTCGTATCGTATTTCACGTCGATGTCTTCAACCACCCATCCGTATGCGGCTGCAGGCGTGAGATAGTCTTCGAGGCTTGGGATCTCAAACACATCCGGGTCGTACTGCACATAGGCATCGAGGCCGTACAGGGTGATCTTTTCACTCGGAGTCAGGATCACATCCACAGCCACCGTATCGCCCTGACGGAGCTCGTCGGCCTCGGCCCGAAAGGAGAAGTCCACAGGATCCTCATCCCCGGTGCTCAACATATCGGTGGGGTATACCCCATCCGGTCTGGCGGGAGGAGACCAGTAGGGGACGTAGGTCACCGCCCCGTTGTTCAGGGCAAACACCTGAAAGTCGAAGATGTTGATGACCCTGTTTCCGTCAAAATCGGCTCTCCTGTCCCAGTTCGGCGAGGGAGGGCTCTCTGTGCTCCCGTTGGCCCGGGCAAAGAGGCCAAAATCGAGAATGTTGACCACGCCGTCGCCGTTGGCGTCGCCACCTCTCAGCGATCTTCGGCCGTCGTTCTCCGTGAACATCGGATCCGGCAGACCAGGTTCAGGTTGGTAGGCCATGCCCGGTGAGGTGAAATCGATGGTGACCACCCCGGGGGCAAAGGTGTACCTGGAATTGGTCATCACTGCCAGATGGTTGCGGTGGCTTACAACGACGTAAAAACTGCCCTCCGGCACGGGGAGCTGCACCAGCCCGTTCTGGTCCGGCAGCATCTGAAAGGTGTAGGCCACAGAAATCCTGGTGTCCCTGAGCTCGACAGCCACGCTGTCGCGGTTTCCCATAGTATAATAGCCTTGCAGAAGGACCGAACAGGCAACTTCAGCTATGGCCTCCACCCGATAGACGATGGTCAGCGTGTCACCGGAGTCGAAAGCGAAGGAGCTGATGAACCTCATATTCATCGTCCCGTTCATGGTGAAGCTGCCGTCGGGAGGAAGACTGAGGGGATCCCAACTGACCCTTCCGCCTGTCCCCTCCGTTATCACCCTCCAGGTGGCAAGCAGATCGTAGGAGCTCCGGATGTCGACGGACAAACGGGAGAAGAGACCTCTCATCGGAAAGTAGGCTTGAAACTCTGCTCCGAGCACAGGTGGTGGGCTGGGCAGGTCCAGTTGGGGATCGAAGTCGTCGGTGCCCTCGGGGTCGATACCGAAGGCCAGCGTCGTCGGCCCGATGGCTGGATTGGTGGACTGCAAGCTGAGCTCCATCAGCCAGGCCCCCGGATAGACCCCCGTCCCCACCAGGATAAGAGGAACCGTGGGCTCATCAGGGTCGTTGGTGGCCACGGTCAAAACGCCACCTATCTGCTCGGCGGTCGACGGACTGAAACTGACTACGACCTCCAAACTCCCCCCCACCGAAACAGCTTGAGGAAACTGAAACGGATAGGTGGCCTCAAAATCTGGGTTGTTGGAGAGAATATCATTAACCACCAAGGGGCTATCGCCCGTGTTCTTAATCGTAAACAGCCAGTCCCTGGACTTTCCCAGCTTGACCTCACCGAAGTCATGACCCACCGCAGGAACATCCACGTCCGGCTCCAACTTCGTATAGACGATAGTCAACGTGGCTCCGCTGAAGAAATCCATTGAGCTGCGGTATCGCATATCGACAACGTCGTTGAGCACAAAAATACCCTTTGCCGGCAAATTTTGCGGATTCCAACTGATCACCCCTCCCGTGCCTCTGGTATCGATGGTCCAGGTCAAGGTGGTGCTGTCAGAACTTCGGATGTCTGTGGCCAGCCGGGGAAAGAGACCGATACACGGTATGTAGGCATCGAAAGGCGCGCCAGGCGGTGGCGGCGGACTCGGGGTATCGAGATCAGGATCGAAACAGACCGACCCGTTGGGATGGGCTCCGATCCCCAGAATGATCGGGTCCACGGTGATATCACTGCTCTGCAGACTGAGGGCCAGGGACCAGGTGCCGGGTGGAAGGGCAATACCCGAAACATAGAGGGAGATGGACCCCTCATCTGGGTCGCTGCTGTTCACCACCAGACTCCCCGTTTTCAACCCCTCCTCTACGGGGGCAAAGCCCACTGACACTTCCACGCTCTGCGAAGGCCCGATCACCAGGGGGAACGTCGGTGCGAGAACCTCAAAATCCGGGTGCTCTGAAACAACACCGTAGACGGTCAAATCGGCTGTGCCCACATTATAAATGGTGAATCTCCTCTCAGTCGACTCGCCGACAGCGATGGACCCGAAATCGAGTCTCACCGAGGGGAGATCGATGTCCGGCGTCGGCACCAGCAGCCCGGTCCCCATCAGTGTGACCTTGGACGTGCCCTCGTCGGGATCGTTGCTGGTCGCAGTCAATGCTCCGGTAATCAACCCTTCAGACGTAGGGGTGAAGGTGACCACCACATGGAGATGCCCTCCCGGCGGTATCTCCTGAGGAAAGGTGGGGAATGTAACTCCAAAATCGCTGTTGTCGGAACTTACATCGTCGACAATGAGATCCACAGAACCAAAGTTGTAAATCAGAAGCTCCCAGTCCCCAAAGTGGCCTATCGAGACTGTGCCGAAATCGTGCCGCGTCTTTGAAAGGGCGATGTCAGGAACGAGAATGCCTGTCCCTCTTACCTCGACCGTCAGGGTCCACTCGTCCTCATCGGGATCATCGCTGACCACAATCAGGCTCCCGGTCACCGCGCCGGCCGAAGAGGGTGTAAAGGTGACCACCACCCACAGGGAATCATCGGGGGCAACCCTGCGAGGGAAAGTTGGGGTGATGACACCAAAATCGGAAGGTTCAGGTGTGACAGAATAGACGATCAACGAATCGGTGCCGCGATTGAACACGAGCATGGCCCACTCAGCAGTGGTTCCGACGATGACCTCGCCGAAGTCGTGGGCCGTCTGCGACACCTCAATATCCGGGAGCGGGGCCAAAACCCCCCGACCGCTCAACGCAACCTCAGTGGGGCTCTCGTCGGGATCATTGGACACAATGGACAGGTTTCCGGCTATGGCCCCGAGGGACGAGGGGGTGAAGGTCACCACCACGAAGAGATGGGACTCCGGGGGGACGAGCTGTGGGAATGACGTCGGCGTTTTCACCACGAAATCGCCGTTGTCTGAGGCGATCGACTGGATGGTCAAACTAGCAAACCCTTCGTTGCTGATATCCAACACCCAATCTGCCGAACTTCCCAACATGACAAAACGGTAATCGTGTCGATCTGCGGAGAGACGAATGTCAGGCACACCCTCCGAAACCCCTCGGCCTGTCAGAGTCACCGACAGTGTGGCCTCATCGGGATCGTTGCTGGTGATTATCAGATGGCCCAGAACGGGGTCAGGACTCTCAGGCGTAAAGGTCACAGTCACCTCAATGCACCCGGCCGGAGGAATTGTATGAGGAAACGCGGGATAGGTGACATCAAACACCTCTAAGTCCGTCTCCATCGAATCGATGACCAGCGAATCGCTCCCCACATTACACACGGTCAACATACGATCGGCCGTGGACCCCAAGGTCACCCCTCCGAAATCCAACACCAGCAACACCTCTATATCAGGCCCTTCTCCCGGCACGCCCGAACCGCTCAAAAATACCGACACACTCGGCTCATCAGGATCGTTGGAAAAGATGGTTAAAGTTCCCGTAATATAGGTGGCCGAAGAGGGTGAGAAGGAGATGACAACACCAATGTGTCCGGAGGGGGCGATGGTCTGCGGAAAGGGAGGATAAACCACTCCGAAATCACTGTTGTCCGAGCTAATGGAATAGACCACCAAGTCTTCCGTCCCCACATTATAAATCTGCAGGACCCAGTCCTCGCTCGTGCCCATCATCACTGTCCCATAGTCATAGCTGGGGGCGGAGAGGGAAATATCGGGACCGACCCCGGAGACTGGAATACCCGTTCCAACCAAAGAGACGGTGAGAGTCTCTTCATCGGGGTCATCGCTGGTGATCGTCAATTGACCCGACTTCACCCCCACACTCAAAGGGGTGAAACTGACCACCACGTCAATGTGGTCGCCGGCCCCAAGAATCTGGGGAAAGGCGGGTGAGACAACGGTGAAGTCGTTGCGATCTGAAACGACGGAGCTGACAGTGAGGGGCATTGAACCCACATTGCTGATGATCAACGTCCAGTTGGCAGAGCTGCCCACCTCCACCTCACCAAAGTCGTGACTCCCCTCAGAAAGCTGAATGTCCGCTTCGGAAATGAGCACGCCGTTGCCGGTCAGGGCCACCGTCAGAATCTCTTCATCTGGATCGTTGCTATAGATTGTCAACGTGGCCGATTTCGGACCTTCAGACGAGGGCTGAAAAGTGACCTCGACATCAACGGCCCCACCCGAAGGGATGGTCTGCGGGAAGTCGGGCGAGGTCACCGCAAAATTGGCGTGGCTGGAAGTCACCGAAAAGACGGTGAGATCAAGGATACCGAGGTTGGTGATGGTCAGAGTCCAGGCCGATGGGGTCCCCACCATGACCTCCCCGTAATCGTGGCTATCTGCTGACAGGTGGATGTCTGGCTCAGAAACAGGAACCCCATTACCGCTGACAAAAATGGTCACCCGATTCTCATCGGGATCATTGTTATATATGGTGAAGATCCCGGAGACAGGCCCCAAGGCCGAAGGCGTGAAACGGATAGAAAAGCAGTCTGATCCTCCCGGGGCCACGGTCAACAGCGTCGGTTCGGCGGAGAAGGCACCGTTATCGGAAACGATGCTATCGACCACAAGAAAAGCGGTGCCTAGGTTGGAGACACACACCTCAGCCACTTGGGTATTTCCGACAACAACGGAGCCAAAGTCATAACTGGTTAGGCTCACATCGATGTCAGGGGTTGGCCCAGCTACACCGTTCCCCGTTAGCATCACCTTTAGTAGCCCCTCATCCGGGTCGTCGCTCCTCACGGCTAACGTACACACCTTGACCCCTGCCGTTGAGGGGGTGAAGGAAACCTCCACGTCGAGGTCGCCCCCTGAGAGAATAGTCTGGGGGAATGTCGGTGAGACTATGGAGAAGTCGCTGTGGCTGGGAGTGACCGAATGAACCGTCAATGGAGCCTGACCCGTATTCGATACGGAAAACAGCCAGGTCAGGGTCTCCCCGACCATGAGACTGCCGAAATCGTGAGAGGTGGCCGAAAGCTGGATGTCCGGCTGCGGGACCGTACCCACTCCAGCCACGGAGATGAAGAGGATCTGGTTGTCCGCATCGTCGTTGTGAATGGCCAGATTGCCGAAAGCTGCCCCCTCGGCTGAGGGCTCAAAGACGACCGTGACATCGAGGGAATCGCCCGGCGGAATCGTATCCGGAAAGGAGTTGGATAGGACGAAATCAGGGCTGTCCGAAAGAATATTGGTAACATAAAGATCCACAGGGCCAACGTTGAAAATGGTGAAGATCCACGATGAGAAATGGCCCAAAAGGACCTCACCGAAATCGTAACTTGCCTCTGACACCTGAATTTCAGGGCTCGCTCCGACACCGCTGAGAGCAACGTAGAGGGTCCCCTCGTCGCTGTCGTTGTTGGTGATGGTGAGCGTGCCTGCTATGGCCCCATAGAGAGTCGGTGAAAATGTCACAGTAACGTACAGCGAATCTGGCCTTCTCCCCCCCGAATACCTGACCGTCTGAGGAAAGCTGTCAGGGGAGGTAACAAAAAAGTCAGGGTTGCTGGATGTGATGTCGTAGATGTACAGAAGTCCCAGTCCGCGATTGGCGATTCTCAACACCCACTCGCCGAGCCCTCCCACCTTCACATATCCGTAATCATGAGTCGTCTCCCGAATATCGATCTCAGGCGGCGGGGTTGGTTCCAGGGCAGCGCCCGCTCCGGACAACAGCGCCACGAGAAAGAGAGTTCCGGCCAGATAGAGTCCAATCCTTTTCACCATGATCTATGCTCCTTTTTTGAAGATGAGTATACCTCTCAGCAAGCTCCGCATTGTGCTGGTACTTGCGATATATGGTCAACTGCCGGGACTATCACCTCCCGCGAAACCCATCCCCGTCCTGATCAAATTTTCCTGTAATTCCCTCTCAACTTACAGATTGTGGTAGGTCGATCTTCAGAGTACTGAAGTACTGAGAAGGGCAGAAGACCGATTGACATACACAACACTATAATTTTACTATTTTTAATGTGCTTTGTCAATAAAAAAATGAAAAAAAATCAAAAATATTTCCAGGAGACAATATCCCATCCTCCCCTCTTCCCCACCCCAACGGGGCCAGCTCTCCGACAATCTGACCCGTTCCAATCCCTCCCCTATTTGAGGAGC